>SVND01000012.1 GCA_015067075.1 Oscillospiraceae bacterium | reverse complement strand
TTTTCACATCGTATACGTAGTTGACGCTCGCTTCATTTGAAGCATTCAATCCGTAATATATCTTATTACCGAAAAGCCACATTACGCTGACATCTCCAAATCTGCACGGTTTATCCTCGCCCGTTTCTGCATTATATTCTCTTATCTCCGATATCAAGTTATTACCGTTTTCATCATTGACATTATGGCTATAAAAAAATGTATTGCCTATATGCACCAAAATCGGAAAGTAAGATTCACTGAAACCGCTTTGAAAAAGCTCTTTATCTTCTCCCGTATGTACGTTAACGCAATGCAACCTTCCATATCCGTCGGGAAGAGTTTTCCAAAACTCTTTGTCAGTAGTTCTTGATTCGCTGATCAATTCCTGTGTTTCGGGATCGCTTGCCACATAGAAAAAGTAGTCTTTCCCCACATCGCCTTTGTATGGGGAAATAACACCATGCCTGCTTTCGCCAACCTCATAAACTACCTTTCCTTCTCCCGAATCAAGATCCATAGAAGCAATTACGCTTTTTATCACTGTTTTTTTCCCGTCAAAGCTTCGTCCTTCCGCCATAAAATACAGCACGTCGTTATTTATCATCATATCTTGAGAGGAAATTATCGCCGCATTTTCCAAAACGCCAAGCTTCTTTTTCTCCGTGCCGTCAAGCCTGCCTTTATATATTACAGTATTAAGCAAGCTTTCATCCCAACCGAACATATACATTCGGTCATTGTAAAAAAACGCTCCTATAGGTGTGCCCGCTTCCGGAAATACAGCAGTACAGGACGGGGCAATATTATTTTCACTGTACTGTTCATGCTTACAGCCGGGCTGATTGCAATATATCATCGAATATCCCGTTTCAGGTGCATATATCCGCACTTTTCGTTCCTCAAATGCAGATAACAGATAACCGTTCGATGCATGATTTGAGCCATCACTCTTAATCACCGTAGTTGTGTCGTCACTTTTTTCATTGCATGCAGTAAAAAGCATGCATATCGTTAACATCGCCAATATTATTGCTGTAAGTTTTTTCATATTGCCCTCCTAAAAATATTATAATTTTATCTATACAGGTAGGCGGGAATCCCCGCCTACCTGATAAATCTTTAATAGGAAGTAGAAGTTGTCCAATCCTGTCCGCCGCTTTCAGCTAAATGTGCACCTTGTGCACGTGTTACTGTTTTACCGACAGCGCTGTTGTCTATCGCCTGGCAGTTTGTAGAACCGCTATAATAAACCGAATTATTAGAGGCATATGAACCATCGTTATATGTTACTATTGCTGCCGTTTGTGTGTAGCAAAGATCCGTGGGGTTACTCGGATAACCCATCCAAGTTATGTTCGTCCATGCATATGCATATCCGACAGACGAAGAATTTGTTCCTCGTGTTACACCTGCAGATATATGCCATTGACCAATCGTTGTAGACGTTCCGCTTCCGCGAGTTGATGCTGCTTGCGGTATAAGCACTCTGTCAAACAAATTCTCTGCCGACGCTACCATGGGCATAGTAAGCATCAACACTACCATTATCAATGATATAACCTTTTTCATTTTTGTTCCTCCATTTTTTCATTTGTAAATAATATTTGCGGCGGTTACCTTGTTTTTTTACAGCTTATTTTCCGCCTTCAATAAGCTGCGCTACTTTCCACGGCGGTGTTTCGCGAGACTTTTCACTTTGAATTGTCATATATTTTCCTCCTTTACAGATTGAGAGATTTTATCCCCCTACTATATATTACAATTCAAAATCAATTTTGTCTCACTTTTTTCAAACTTTTTTTAATTTTTTTGAAAAAAGTTGTTTTTTCCGCTGTTTTTATTAGTTTTTTAGCTCTTTTCGGATAAATTAGCCCTCTATTTATATAGTACGTTTGAAATCCAATTTTGTCTCACTTTTTTTAAAAAATCTTTAAATTTTTTTATGCTTTTTCACGCTTCAAACTGCGTGTTTATATCGTTCCATCGCGCTCACTCATCAGTTTCATTACTGCTCATCGAAAATATGCGGCTGTGTCAAGCCATTCTCAAATTCATCAAAGGTCATCCACGACATAACTGTATTACCGCTACTCATATTAGCGTTGCAAAACAGATTACTCTCATCAGCAGATGTTACATTTACTTTCGATAAGTCGATTTCATTTTCTAATTTATGCGACTTTCCTGTCTTCACATCGTATACGTAGTTGACGCTCGCTTCATTTGAAGCGTTCAAGCCGTAGTAAATTTTATTCTCAAAGCGCCTTATTATACTTATATTGCCGAATCGGCACTCCTTGTCTTCTCCTGTTTCCGCGTTATATTCGCGTATTTGTTTAGATACAGCATTTCCGTTTTCATCTCTGACAGTGCGGCTGTAAAAGAAAGTGCTATCTATATTCACCTTCAACGGCCAATAAAAATCATGCCATCCGCTATCGTAAAGCTTTTTATTTTCGCCCGTATGTATATTCAAACAATAAAGCACACCCCATCCATCGGGAAGAGTCTTACTAAACTCTTTATCACCTTTGTTAAGTGCCTCTGTTATCTTCTTCGCAGTTTCAGGCGTTGTTGCTAAATAGAAAAAGTAATCGTCTGCCATATATACCTCGTTAAAAAGATTATACTGACTCTCTCCAATCTCATGAATTATCTCGCCCTCTCCCGTTTTCATATCTATCGCCGCTATAACACTTTTTGTAGTCGATTGCTTTCCGTCAAAACTCCTACCTTCTCCCGGAAAATACAGTATTCCGTCATTTATCAGCAAACCGTAATTATGATCTATTGCTGCGTTTTCCATCCTTCCAAGCTTCTTTTTGCCCGTTCCATCAAGATTGCTACTGTAAAAAACCGTATTAAGTAGCGAGTTATCCCAACCGAACATATACATTTTCTCATTATAGAAAAACGCTCCCATAAGCACTCCGTCTTCAGGAAATACAGCAGTACATGACGGGGCAATATTGTTTTCGCTGTACTGTTCATGCTTACAGCCGGGCTGATTGCAATATATCATCGAATACCCTGTTTCCGGCGCATATATCCGCACTTTTCCTTCCACATGTGCTGTTAAAAGATACCCGTTTGATACAAGGCCTGGCAAGTTACTCTTAATCACCGTAGTTGTGTTGTCACTTTTTTCATTGCATGCAGCAAAAAGCACGCATATCGTTAACATTGCCAATATTATCGCTGTAAGTTTTTTCATTGTTGTTCCTCCTATTCACTTCATTTTATGCCTTTCCACGCTTTATACTGTGCGTTTATATCATCCAAAAGCGTTTGTAAGCCTGCTTCATAAAGCTTTGCGTTAAGCTCCGCAAGTGTCGCGTCTACGTCCTCGTATTCACCAAACCAAAGTCCTTCGTATTCAGCTTCTATCTTTGCAAGCTCTGCCCATGTTTCCGCATTGTCAAAATACCAAAAACCGCATATGGGCGAAAGCTCAACATTTTCTATCGCTTGTTCATATACTTCCTCATTTATAGATACGTCCAAAGTTATCTGATACAAATTATTCGCCTTGCCGTTTCCTTCTTCGTTTCCATAAATGAGGATATTCTTAGCTTTTTCATCTGTATACAAAAGCTCCAGCACCTTAAATGCTTCCGCTTTATTTTCAGATTTTTCCGCCACTCCAACTGCTGTTTTTGCATTTACAGCCTGTGTTTTTTCAGAAAAAATACTAATCTTATAGTACTCAGTATTTGAAGCAGCCAAAAATTCCTTTATTATATTCGGCTGTTCATAATTATCATCCAAATAATCAAGCTGATATTTAGCCACATTGTTTATATTTCCGCTCATAAAAAAGTCTTTTTCCAAAAGCTCATCCGCATTGACTCTCTGTAAAAACTTAAAGTATTCCTTAATTTCTTCTTTTTCATAAAGATTAAATATTTTATCTTCTCCTGTTTTTGCCGAAGCAAACCCTTTGTTACGTATACTAGTTATTCCTTTTACGTTTTTATGCTTTAATTCAAGGAGTGCTTTTGTCCCTTCTTTCTTATATTTTTGCATTTCTTTAAGCTTTTCATAATCTTTTTCTATTTGCCCTGTAAAATCCTCAACTTTGTATCCAGCCGCCTCCATTAAAGCACCGTCTATTTCCAATTCTCTTGCACACGACACAAAATCGAAATTTTTCATCATAATTCCATATATTTTTCCATCACACGACAGTGATTTCCAATAATTTTTCGGATTTTTTTTGTAAATCAAACTGTTTTTTATGAATCCAGTAACATCTGAAAAAAAGCTATTCGACAAACAATATAAAAGCGGCTCATTTAAATCCACATAACCCACTCTTACCACATAGCCAGCATGTATGATATCAACTTGTTCATTTTCAACCTTTCTTTTTAAATAATCACTATATGTATCAACAAGCTCTATTTGGTGTCCACCACCAAACATCGAAAAAATATTATCTTTATACGCTGCACTCTCTTGCCAATCGAAATACAAGTAAAAATCACAGCCTATTGCATCTAAATATTCATTTAATGCAATTTCATTTGATACATTTTCCGTGTCGGTTATAACCACCTTATTTCCGGATGCATCTATATTTATCAAATACGGAGCAACATAAACTATTTTCTTTTTATCGGGGTATTTTTCTTCAAAATAGCTTTCAAGTTTTACTCTTGTTACAACTTTGGAATCGGCAGGGGTAGGTTGTACAGTAATAGTAATACATTCCTGCAATGTCGGCGTAGGATCTTCAGACGGTTTTGTTATGATTCCCGAGTTCGAATTTTCATTGCATGCAGTAAAAAGCATGCATATCGTCAACATCGCCAATACTATTGCTGTAAGTTTTTTCATTGTTGTTCCTCCTATTCACTTCATTTTATGCTTTTCCACTCTTTAAACTGCGTGTTTATATCATCCAAAAGCGTTTGCAATCCCGCTTCATAAAGTTTTGCGTTAAGCTCCGCAAGTGTCGCGTCTACATCCTCGTATGCACCGCTCCAAAGCCCTGCATATTCCTGCTCTATTCTGCCGATAGTTTGTTGCAGCTCCAATGTTTCTGGATTGTCGTAATGGAAGCCCGTTACTGCCGACGTTTCAGCTTTTTCATAAAGCTGTCTGTATATTTCCGCTTTATTCTCAGCCTCTCCCTTTCTCGGCAACAGCAGTAATTCATTTATGTAAAAGCTTCCTCTTGCACCTATCTCACTTTCCGACATTGTATATACTGCTTTTCCAGCCTCTATTTCATAAGTACTGCCTTCCTTGCCGTACATCAATATGTTTGCAAATTCAGCATCTGTGCTCATAAGCTTTATTACTTCAAACGCTTCATCTTTATGCTCGCTCCACGATGCAACACCAAAGCATCTTTCTATCGCAGTTATAACTCGTGTCGTTCCTTCAAGCCACTTTCCTTCTATTTGAACATCGTCAGGCAACGGCAAAAGCTCTCCCTTCATTGTGATCGGAGCATTTTTTTGTGCTATTTCACGCATTTCATACTTTTTGCCCACTAATGTATATATACAGAAAAAGTTATGCATATCTTCAGGCAATCTTCCTTGCTGACAAAAACCGCTGTCCATATATTTTTTCACCGTATAGAGCTTTTGTGCTACGTCTTGCTGTTCGTACAAATTAAGTATATTTCCATTTTCTTCACCTGTTTTTGCAACAATGCAACGCGGAAATACTGAATTCGTCATTACTCTTTCATACGGCAACGTTTCACTGCTTTCATTAAATAAAACCGTTACAAAATCAGGGGTTTCCTTTATCTCCGCGTCATATACACGTTTAAAAAGCTCGTAATCTTTTTCTAAGTCGCCCGTAAAATCATCCACGGAAAGTTCATATTTCTCCAAAATCGCCTTGTTAAAAACGTATACTCTTTGATAATCATTTACCGCTCGCGTAGTAACACCGTACACCTCGTCATTTATTTCCGCAGCTTCCCATATTTTTTCATCATAAAATGCGCGAAGTTCTTTTCCCGATTCTGTTTCAAAAAATTCCGTCATCGGCGCGAAAAATCCGTCCCTGACATATGCGTAATATGCATCTCCTATTGGATCCATACATCCGTTTGTTTCGATAATATCAGCTTGCACACCGTCTTTTTTAAGATCGCTTACAAAACTATATCCCGACCAATCACCGTTCATACTGTACAGATCAATGAAAAAATCATATCCTTTTTTATCGAGATACTCATTTATCGCTCTCGCAAACTCCGGGGAGCAGTTTGCACCTGTACTCATATGCCAGACAACACGTGTTTTGTCGGCATATTTTTCATTCATTTCTTGCGATGTTTTAAGCCATTCAGGCATTTCAGTCGGTGTAGCAGTTGCAGGCTGTGCAGTTTTTGTAGGCGTTGCCTCAGGTGTCGGTGTTGCATCGGGATTTTTCTCATCGTTACAAGATGCAAATGCAAAGCAAAATAAAACCGCGAGTAAAACTGTTATAAGCTTTTTCATGAGTATCCTCCCTTGTTTTCAATCAACTAATTCATGCTAAACCAATTTATTATGCCATTATACAGCTCGTTCTTCTTCGCCGCCATGTAGAAAAATCGTCCATCGACGATATCTCGTGCAACAACAAGCTCGTCCGTAAAGCCTGCTATAATTTTACTGTCACATGAAATCTCCGTTACCGTTTCGCCTGTCGCTATATCTATAACAGAATATCCATCATCGCCTTCATTATAATCTACATAAATGATTTTATCATCATAGCTGTCTATAAAAGCTCGTCCGCTGTTAAAAATGTCGAGTAAAGCCTTGCCCTTGCCTTTTAAAAGCTTTCTCTGCTCGCCATTGCTTTCGACATAAATTATTTCTCCTTTGCTTGTAAATCCGTAAACGCTTCTCATTATTCCGTCATTTTCAAACAAAAACTTTTTTTCAAGCGTTCCACCGTCTACCTCATAGACTGTTTGGTCTATCTCAACAAGCTCCAATCCATTTTCAAGCTGTTTATATACGTTTTTATTCAGTGTGAAATAAAGCTTTCCTCCCCATGCCGTCATACTGTCAACTGCGTTAAAATACTCGTCCGCCTCGATGTCAATCACCGTTTTAACCTTTCCGCTTGCAATGTCAACACATCGAATATATTCACGTTCGTTTTCGCTATTTGTCGCCGCATCCCAACTTTCAAAGGAGCGCTGATGCAAAAACAGCTTTCCTTCCATGTATACTGTTGGTAAGTAATTTATCATTACGAAGCCATCAATTTGCGCAATAAGTCTTTTCCCGCTTCCGTCAAGGTTGCTTTCATATATGCTTATATTGGGCGAAGCACCTGCACCTGAATTTATCCAATACATTTTTTCTCCGCCTGCAACAACGTCAAATAAAATTTCATCAGCCATTGCGACAGACGCACAGCTCGGAAGTGGATTCGTTTCACTGTTATAGGGCGCATGATTGCATTCAGGTTTATTGCAAAGTACAACCTCATATCCTGTTGCAAAATCGGAGAAGCACATATTGTCTCGGTTAATGTGGTAAATACCATTATCCGTAACGCAATAACCGTTTCCTGATATTACAACGTCACCTTTTTTCTTTTCACCACAAGATGCAACCGCAAAGCAAAGTAACACCGCGAGTAAAATTGTTATAAACTTTTTCATATGTACCTTCCTTAATCATTTTAATGCCATGCTATTTTTCCGCTGTAAAAATCATCCTTGTCAATTACTGAAAACGTTCTGTCACCGCCAGTTGTACCCATTGAAATAAACCATTTATCCGTATCACTCCATATAGCTGTTGTATTACAAATAAACTCATCTATCAGCTCTCCCGTTGTCAGGCTCTTTATTTCATATCGACTTTTTCCACCATCTACAAAATTCAGTATCAGCTTGTCCCCATCTATGTACGGTGTAGCATACGCTTCATATTCAGCTATTACTGTGTTGCTCTCATTATATATTTTTTGCTTATTTCCCTTCCGATTATTGTATATCAACTCACCTTCCGACGAAATTCCAATCAAAAGGTCGTAATCGTCTTTTCCGTCTGCCGACAATATCGTCTTTTCTTTTGTTTGAAGATCAAGCTTATGTATTTCTACATCGCTAGTCATATCCGAATATTCATATTCTTCCCCGTCATATCCGCAATTCCGCAATACATAGTACATCTCGTTGTTTTTTAAATACATCGATGTTACTCTTGAATATCCTTTTCCTGCTTCTATATCTAAAAGACATTCGCTTTTTCCACTCTTAAGATCAATGCAATGAATACGTTCCCGTTCATTTTCTTCATTCGCTCCCGCATCCCAATTTTCAAAGGACTTTTGATGCAAATACATTTTTCCGTTTGCGCAAAATATAGGAAGATAATTTGTCATTGTTAAACCGTCAATAGATGTCACAAGCTTTTTCCCACTTCCGTCAAGCTTACTTTCATATACACATACTGACGGTTTTTGCGCCATATCCGACATTACCCAATAAAGAGTATTATTATATGCCATTACGCCTATAATACCCTCACCTTTCATTGCAACGGAATCACATGTAGGAAGCGGATTTGTTTCACTTCTATAGGGCTCGTGGTTACAGTTTGCTTTGTTGCAAAGATACACGATCTGCCTTGTTTCAAAGTCGTAAAACTTCATATTTTCGTTATCAATAAAAAACACACCGTTTTCTACCGCACAAAAGTCTCTCCCTGTCTTTATCAAGCTTTTTTCTTCTTTTCCCTCGTCACAAGATGCAACTGCAAAGCAAAATAAAACCGCGAGTAAAACTGTAATAACTTTTTTCATATGTATCCTCCTGATTTAAAAATATGGCGGTAATTTTTATGCAATTTTGCACCACCAAAAACTACCGCCTTATTTTGTATATTACGTTAAAAATTCAATTCTGTCTCACTTTTTTCGAAATTTTTTTGAAAAATTTTCTTTTTCGCTGTTTTTATCAGCTTTCTTAGCTCTTTTAAGAGAAAATCATATCGATATGACACATATCAAATCACGCGAAAATAGGTGTTCCTAGCAAAAGCGGATTCAATATAAACCATTCGGAATTTGGTACATTCATTATCTTCAACAATATAGGCAATATCAACAATAAAAATGCAATACAAAATGTTTTTACGGAATGCTTGGTTTTTCCTGATATAAAAATCACACCAACAGCAGCAGTTAAGCCACCTATCAGCTTAAGCATGTATAGCAAAAACAGCGCAAACCAAATCGGTGTTTGTGCAGGCAAAGCTCCGAAATAGCCTATTGAAGAAACAGGTTCGGTTAAGCCGTCAAAAGAAATAACCTTGATAATTGACATCATTTGAACTACACAGAAAAGCACACTTATGAGTAATGATATCATTACTGCCATCGCAAATATATATTTACGTGACTTTTTATATTGTAACGTACACGCCATTACTCCCGTCATTCCAGTTTCATGTTCATAAGACAATGCATTCATACAAATAAGCGAAATACTTACGATCATCATCAACAATGTTATCTCTGTTTGGATGTTCCTATTAAACAGCCTATCGTACGACAGTTTTATTATCGGCTCTCCGCCCTGAGCCAAATTCAGGCTCTCTGTCGCTTCCATTAAGGGCAACAAAAGATTTTGCGCCTGTGCTTTTTGCGCATTTATCTTTGCGATCTCCGTACTGTCTGTTATCCCTTCCGTAGTTGCAGACAAATCAGCAAAAAGCCGTAATTGTTCTTTTTCCGCATAATTCAAAGCCGCTTCGGTGCTCATCTGCTTAAATTCTTTTACATACGACAAATATGCGCCTTCTGACGCTGTCAGCTTCTGCATACAAGGTGTGATCATCAACGGCAAGATTATAAAAATCGCCGCCACAGGCAGTATTCCACGTTGCAAAATGAACAGATTGTAAATTTCATGTCGCCATAACAGCGTATACTCTCCACCAATTCCGAATCTATGCAATTTCAGTTTAATTTTAGGAATACCTCGTCCTCGAACATGACAAAATATTGCAACAAACAATATCGTCATTATTGACAACAGCATTAAAACAAATAATGCAAAGCACCATGAAAGTGATATCGGTTCACTGAAAAAATCAAGTGTTATCGATGAGCCGAAAAGCTCTTTTCCGTTGAAAAAACACATTATGTTAAAATATTTAAAAAATCTGAACGCGCCGTTTCCTTGAATCAATGAGTACAAAGCTGTTTCTATTCCGATAAAACAAATCGTTAAGAAAAAGACAACAGTCTTGCTCTCCAGCACCGCACAAAACACCATCGCCGTCAAAGTAATCACTGCTGTCAAGGCTATTCTCGTCAGCAAGAAAAGAAGCAAAAACTCTCCTACACTTACCTGCCATGTTGACGCAACAAATCCTACCACCGACTGTATAGGTCTGTTAAGATCGCCAAATCCATAAAACAGCCATGCAAACACCATAGTTGATATGTAAACAGCCACACAGACAAGCGTTGAGCTTATAAGCGATGTAAAAATCTTCGCCCATCCCGTGGATGCTCTGCCTTTTTTTGTTGAATATAACAACGGAAGCATATTCGTTTCTTTTTCTTTTAAAACTATTGTAATTGCTGCAAAAACAGAAAGCGCAATCACTAAAAAGTCAGAAAAAAGTGAACTTACAACGGTATTTACACCTTTTGATATACCGTATGTCAGCTTTATTCCGTGCATATTTTTATACGCCTGTATTGTTTGCATCAAGCTTTTAACCGCATAAGAATCGCTATCCATCAATAGATTCAGTTCAAGCGATGCCTGTGCATTACTCTCCACTTTATTCAGGTATGCCTCATAATCATCTGTACTTATCATATCCGCACACAATAACGATAGATACCAAATTTCTTCCCTTATATCTTCGCTGTATACCGGAACATAGTTTTTATAGCTCGCTGTGTACTGCTTGATCTGGTCTTCGGTAAAATCGTGCGGCAAAACTCCCTTCGAGGCTAAAAAACTTCCATCGCCCGTCTCAAGCCACATATAAGTAGCCGCCTGTTTTTCCTTTTGTATCAGTTCTTCTCCGCTATATTGACTGACCACTTTTTTGTTCATTACAGCTTGCGACGGAAAATTATTCTGAATGGAATTTGAAACATACAGTATCGCAAAATTAAGCATCATAACTGCTAATATCGCAAAAACCATTGTTTTTTCAGAAAAAAGCTTTTTTAATTCGCCCGCAATAACACCTTTCACCGTTTCACCTTCAATCCATTACTTTTTCGGCAGGTATTCCTCCTTTGAGTTTTCCCTTTGCCATTTTTTATAACTCTCTATGTCAAAAATATTTTCATCTGTGACTTGATTAAATTCAATATTTTCAACCGTCAATTTGCTTATACTGCCGCCTTCGACGCTTTTATTCATATACAATGCAATACCGTATTCCATATCAATATGGAATATGTATCTTACTTCTTTTATCGTTCCATCCCCTTGGCTCTCAGAAATGTCGCAATAGTACACCTTCACAGGTCGTCCCATTTCAACGCCGTCGCGAAGATAACTCAGCTTATCAAAATAACTTCTGAAGCTGCTCAACACACCCAAAGCGCCAAGCTCCGTCGGTGCTCCCAATTGTCCGCCTGTTTCCGTAACCTCATAGTTTTCTTTGTTGTTTCCGTCAAACAAGCCATAAGCATTGAAAATATGTAATCCTTGTTCATCCTGTCGGTAATACGATACCAGATCCGTTGTTTTTTCAAAATCGGTTGCATACGCGCCGAAATCAACAGCAAACAAATATGCATTTTCCGAATACTTTTCTAACGAGCCATCATTATAAAATACTGCACCCGTAAACATTTCGTTTACTTGTTCCAATGTGGGTAAGCTTTTTTCAAGCTCCGTTTTATCTTTCGCTATGGGAGTCGGACTTAAAACAGTATCATCTTCTTTAAGCTCATTTATCCATCCTATATCCGTTGTTTGCGCGTTTCCTTGCAAAAATTTCTCTTTTTCTGAAAAACAGATTCGATTTTTTCCATCTTTATAAAAGTTCCAAAAGATCCATTCACCTGTCTCCCCGAGAAATCCTATATCCTCTCCGTTACCGGATGTTACACTTGCATTCGTACTTTCAATTTGACCCGTGCTCATATTGAAGCATTTTTCATATTCAAGCTTCTTGTTAAAATGCGTTTTAATTGTTTCGTTAAAATAAAATTTATTATCTACTGTTAGTTTGTTAAACGCGCTAACGCCTTCAATCAGCATTGTTTCTACTTTGCGTTCCACATCTAACGCATAAACATTTTCTCCCGACGCACATATCATTATATTGCCGTAAGCCTCATATACAGTATTAACAGCATCACCATTTGGTAATGTTGCTTTTTTCACTTCGCCAGTTTTTGTATTAAGAAAATATTTTTCATCAAGCAAGGCTCCGTCTCCATACCTGCAATAGATAATATCTCCCGCCATTTCCATTTCTAACACATGGAAAATTTGACCCGATTTCGGCTTTTCTTCAAATTCGTACACATTGTTATATTTCCCGTTGCTAAGATCCACGCATACGATAGATAAACTGTAAGCGAAAACATCATCCTTAAGCGGATCAAACACAGAGCAAGCTAACCAAAGCTCGTTATCTTTTAAAACAGCTCCGTTTATATCGCCAACTCCTCTGCCATATGGGATCTTACACAAAACCTTTCGCCCCGTGCCATCCTTATTTGATCTGTAAATTATTGTTTCATTATCAACATAAGAGGCAGCTATTATATGCAGCTTATCCTTATACAAAAAGACTCTGTCCATAGAATAATTGCTGTCATCAGCAAGCCGCGCGGTACAAGAGCTTGATGTATGCTCGCACCCTGCCTCCGTGCAAAGCACCGCCTCGCGCCCTATCTTCGGAGAAGATACAGCAATCACATAGGAGAAACCGTTTACATTCCATCGCCAAAGCATATCTTCACCCACAAACATAAACTTATCAAGAGATACAGCTTCATTTTTAAGCTGATCGCCGTTTTCCGTACCGCAACCTGTCAGCGTACAAAATATCACTATAAATACCGCGGCAAAAATACTCATTTTCTTCATTACACGCTTTCTCCTTTCGATTTTTACTGTTTATTTTCCCGTGACTTTTCTCCATTCGGCAAGCTGTACGTTCATATCCGCTATAAGTTCATCAATTCCCGCTTCCTTCAGTTCTGTATTAAGCTGAACAAGCTGCTCCTCTATATCACCGGTGTTACACCACCATATGCTGTTATTTTTCTGTGAAATGATTTGCAATATTTTTTGGATAGTCTCTTTGTGCTTTCCCGATGCATCATAATGGAAACCGCATATGGCAGAAAGCTCAAGAGCTTCATTATATTCTTTCGTCATCTCCGATATATCTTCGACGAATACCGCTTTTTTATATGTAAAAATACCTGTCTCATCCTTCGGCAAGCATAAAGATTCAGGGAAGAATTTTGTAGCCATAGCACTCACATTATTTTCCTGCTGCGATGTTTCAGGCCAACAAACGATTCCGTTTTCAATTACATAATCAACGCCTTCTTCGCCGTACACCAATTTATTTGCCAGATTTTCATCGGTATGCATAAGCGCAAGCAGTTCAAAAGCTTCATCTTTGTTCTCGGAATGTTTATTTATAGAAACAGTTTTCATTGTTGCGCTGACTACCTTTTCTGTAAACAGCTCAATCGCCGTTGTTTCAATATTCCCCGCTTTTGACGCATTGATGTCATACTGTGCAATATACATAGGAGTTGTAAGTCTTATAGCTGAAGCTCCGTTACCAAGAAGGATGCTTTCATTTTGAGTAAAAGTGCCGTCGCTGTATAAAGAAGCTACTGCATACAAATGCTGAATTATTTTTTCATTTTCATAGATGTTTTCAAAAGCACCGTTCGGGTTTGTTTCATCAAATCCTATGGCTCCGAAAAGACACGTCATATTTTCAATCGAAGGTGCACCCGCAATCGACGAAACAGCATTATGCGCCGTATTAGGCTCTCCCGATATGGAATTCATCGCTTGTTTAAGCTTTTCGTAAAGCGGTCTGTCTTTTTCGTAATCATATGTAAAATCATCGGCTTTAATTTGTGCCATTTCCAATGCATCATTTCTTATGAAAAGAGCAACCGTTGAGGCTAAAGCACTTGCATCCGTCTCAAGGCCGTATATTTTACCGTTGATTTTCAAAGACTCCCAATACTTTTCATCATATGCATTCCAAAGCTTTTTTCCCGTCTCTGTTTCTAAATAATCATCCAGCGAGGCAAATATATCCTTTTGATAGCCCATATAATATACATCCGTACCGTATGCTTCAACACCAAATGATATAATATCAGGATTATCTATCATAACATTATCCCAAAAATCATCGAGACTCAGCATCCAGCTTATGCCGACAATATTTACATAAAAATCGTATCCTTTTGCGTCCAGCTCTTCATTCAATTTCTGCAAAAACGTTACAGGTAAATTTCCGAATCCGCCATAAATATACCAATCCAAGCATTTTTTATCGGGATACTTTTCGGCAAGCCACTCGCCGCTTGTTTCCCACGATAATTGTGACAGCGCGGCGGTAGGTGTCGCAGTCGGTGCTTGTGACGGCGCTTCGGTCACAGTAGCGGTAGGTGTAATGTCATCTGTTTGTACATTGCTCGGCGTACAAGACGCAAGAATAAGCATCACCATGATAAGTACTATAGCTGTAATTTTTTTCACAACAAACACTCCTTTAAAAGTTGAGAAATTTTTTTCTTCTATTTATATAGTACGTTTGAAATCCAATTTTGTCTCACTTTTTTTAAACTTTTATTATTAATAATGCATTTTACTATGAAAAAGTGGATTTTTGAATTTTATTTTGTACTTTATATGCAAAAAGAGCCTTTGCGTTTTATCGCAAAAGCTCCTTTGTTTTATTTAGCTGTTATCATAAGCGAAGAGTAGAAGGTGAAGCTCGGCATTTTTATGGTAAGCGTGCCGCCGCTTACGGTAAACTCCGTCGTTTCCGTTACGCTTGCGCCGTCACGGTAAGTGAGCACGCAAAGCTCCGCTGCAGTCTTATCTGCAAGGTGTGCAGGAAGCTTTACGGAAACAGTACCGCCGACGCTCGCCGTAATAGCTCCCGTGGACTTTACAATGTCGTAGTTCACAAAATCAACGTAGTATCTTCCCGTTGTGCGGTTGATATGCGCCGCTGTGTAGACCTTGCTGAATGCCGAAAGCTCAACTGTATTCACAGTTTCCGCCGTTTCGTTCGTCGCTGTCTTTTTACCAAAGTTTATTCCGTTTGTCGTACCAAGTATGGTTATAGGGGCATTTACTCCCGTAAGAGCAAGCTTGCTGTCAGTAAGCAGAGTGCGAACGCCTGCAAGAGCTTTTTTCATCTCGCTGTTGTAGCTTTCAGAGGTGTGTATATTGTAAAGCACGACTGCCGGGTCGTTCTTGCTGTAAACTATCTGATTGCTGTAATTTGCATCGTTTTTAAGGGCAAGCAAAATCGGTGTGTCGTACTTTTGATACGACATATCGCGTGCCGCAAAGTTTCCGAGCTCGTTTTTTGCTTCGTCGCCTGTCAAGATAAGGCGGCGTGTGCTGTCACCGTCAAGCCATGCTTTTACAGCGTTTACGTTTGCCTCGGAAATATTCTTGATATACGGAAGGATAAGCACCTTCATTTCCGTGTATGTCGCAAGTCTTTCGGCAAGTGCGCCTTCCTGTATGCAAGCGTAAGGAATATTGAACTCCTCAAGAGCATACGCCCATGACGCATAGCCTGAAACGCCTGAAATGTAGTTGCTGCCGCGAATGCTCTTATAGCCTGAGGGTGAAAGCGAAGCAAATTCACTGCTTACGGAGTAGTATACGCCAACGTAGGCATAATTTTCACGTCCGCGATAATAATCCTTAAGCATACCGATTGCGTCGTTTACATACTTTGTGCTGGATTCCGTACCTGCAATCTGACCATTGCCTGCCTTGTCACCTGCGTTCATCGTTGTATTCGCCGCAAGAGCCTCAAAGCCCAAAAGCTTCGCCATATTTTCCGTGTCGTAGCTTCTAAGATAGAACCAAACGGATGCGCGCTTTACGGATGATGCGGATGTCATATAGTTGTATTCGCCCGTTTTGCGTGCGCGCGGTGCAATAGAGCTTCCCGTTGCGGAGCTGTTTACAGGCAGGGACAGCCAGCCGTTGTTCTCCGTATGGACAACGTCAAGGAATGAATAGCCAAGATTTATTGCGTACGCCTTATAGTTAGTCGTTTGCGTTACCAGATTTCCGTTGCGATCAATATACGACGTATCACGGGCTGTGGGCAGATCGTCAATATAAAGCGCGCCGTTTGACGTATAGTTAAAGTCGTTACCCGTTACGGCAATGCTGTCGGGATCAAGTCCAAGTGCCGCCGCCTCCTCTTTGATTATACGGTGAAGGTCAATGGAAGCTACCGCCTGCTGAAGTGACTTATGAGCAAGATACGCCGCGTATACGGAATCGCTCTGCCATGCAACATTGCTCCAGCCAGATGCTCCGAGGTTATAGTTGCCGTTTGAATATTTCGGGCATGCTGAACCATTGATGTCCTGATAACGTCTTACAAGGTAATCTCTTACGTCGAAATCCTCATAATTTGTGTAATTCGATGCAGATGTAAGTCCACCTGCTTCAAGAGCCGCTGTTGCTCCCTCCGCTACAGCGCGTGTTATAACGTCGGTATGGGAAGGTAAATATTCATTGGCAAAGCGCCATACGCTCCACTCGCCAAAGCTCTTGTTTATCATGCCGTTTGAACGGATATTATCCCAGCCGAGATAGTTATCGATCCAAAATCCGTCAGCACCCCATTCGAGAAGCTGTCTTATATAAAGTCTTTGGAGTTCAAGCCAGATAGGTGCCGCCGCATCCTTGCCGAAGGACATATCGCCAACGGGCGTTGCCTTGCTTCCGTCAGCATATTCAAGGGATACCATACCGTATGTATTTGTCGCGCCGCTGTTTACAAATCCACCTGCGTCCGCGGCTTCCCAGCTACCGTTAAGGTCCTTTGCCGCGCAAGCATCGTAGAGCTTTGCCTTGTTAGGGCTGAATCTGTCGTAGCCGTCAAGATAACCGAGAGCGCTCGTTCCATCGGGATATTTCAGCGCATCGCTTACGCTTTCAGGTACGGGGAAGCCCGGATACGTCTGGTTGACCCAATCCTGTACGCCCGACCAGATAAGCTTTTTGCCGCCCGTTATATCAGCGTCGCTCTTCGGACCGCTCCAAGCCCACGTCCAATAGTTTGCAAGCTCCTTAACAGCGCCCGTAAACTCATCCGTTACAGACGTATCAATGTAAAGCAGATATGCTCTCGTTTCGCCCCAGCCTTCAATCCAAGCCTGAACCTTTCGGCCTGAAGCATGGACGTTTTCAACAGAAGCTCGGCCTCCGTAAACATAGCAGTAAAGCGCTTCAAAAGGTCCGATACCTTCGTTGCGTAAACTACCTGTAGCTGTTGAGGAGTCGGCGTTGAAGCGTTCAACGTAGTTTACTATATTGTTGCCTTCGTTGCAGGTGAAGCGTGCAAAGTCGCCGTACCACGGTGTTACCATATTCGGCACTTCTCTTTCGTACCAATCGATCTTTTCAGGATCTTCAATCCTGCTCTCGCCTCTTATTACAGCAAGTCCGTCAAACCACGACGTTCCCGTTATGCCCCAATGAGAGATGGTAACACACGTTACAACGCCGTCGTTCGGAGCTGTAAAGGTAGTGGAAACAAGTGTCCAATCCTGTGTTTTTGACATTGATGCACTCTTTTGAACTACAGCCGCCGCATCGCTGTTGTCGGAAAGCTTTTTAAACTCCACACTGATGCTCGGACTTGCGGACACGTTCTTTGTCTTAACGTATGCCTGAACGGTGTATGTTTCACCCGGTACAAGTACTCCCGGAGCAATTGGATACATTACCTTGCAGGGCATAGCTTTCGTGTCGCTGTAGAATATTTTTACTGATTTTTCACCGACGATCTTATTTACCGTATCAGTCATAACAACGGAATTTGTCGGAGCGCCGACACCGTTCCACGAGCCTGCCGCCATGTAGTTATTTTCCTTTGCGAAGGTGCGAACGTCAACTGAATTGATAGCAGTTACAGTTTCCTCCGTCGCTTTAAGATATGTCTTTATCTTCGGCACTTCGAGTCCTGCATAAACGCTTTCATCGTATCCGCTTCCCTCAAGCAAGCCAAAAGCGTCCATATAAAGATCGCCCTCAAGCTCCGCTCCGCGAGTATATACGATTATTTTAACCGCAGAGAAGCCCGAAAGATCGTTGTCTATCGTACCGTGCGTTCCTACAGGTAAGGGGTCGGCAACGAAGGTTATGGAGCAGAACGTCCATTCTCCTGCCTTAAGCACTTTATTCGTACCTATTACGTTGGAAATACCGATGCAGGTGTTATCTTCTTTTTGTATTTCAAAAATTATATCGGAAAGATCAGAAATTCCATCGGGCTTTGCCATGAAAAACAAGGTATACGTTTTTCCCTTTTCAAGCCCGTCCATCGTCACGTCGAGGTAATATCCTCCGGTGCTTGCCGTTTGTGTTTCAGCCTCATCAAGGTCAAAATCAACAGCGTATTTTCCATCGTAGCCGTTATACTGCCCAACTGCCGCATCCGTTATCGATACAACAGATTCATTCTCCGTCGGAAGTCCCCATGACCATGTAGTCATACCTATTGAAGAGATCTCCCACGGCGTTTTGTAAACGATATTTGCCGTTTCTTCCGTCACTTCAAGCAGATTTTCATACTTTTGCGGTGAAGGAGTTGGTGTCGCCGTCACAAACTGTTCAGATGTGACCATTTTCAAAAGCAACAAAACGTCGGTAATATCAATGTCTCCGCTGTTATCGATATCGCCAAGTCCGTTTACGTCAACCTGTTCATCCGTTACTCTTTTCAGTAAAAGCAAAACGTCGTTTATATTAACGCTGCCGTCACCGTTACAATCGCCGACATACGCTGCCGACGCCGTCATCCACAGTACTATAGCCATGGATATGACGAGCATTACAGAAATCAAAGCCGTAAAAATTCGTTTTTTCATTTCCCCATACCTTTCTGTCTGTATTTATTTAAATTATATCATATATCTTTTTAAATTGCAAATAATATCACGCATATTTTTAACTCTCCTGAACAATATATTAGTGAAGCCAAAATATCAGGAGGATTTCTTATGGATAATCTCGTTGATCTGCCCATGGGCTTTTGTATGTCCTTGGCACAAAACGAACAGTCTTTGAATAAATTCAGCGAAATGACGGATACAGAAAAAGCCGCCGTTATCGAAAAGGCGCGCCACGCCGCTTCAAAAGCGGAGATGAACGCCATTGTCGCTTCGATAACCGACAGCTTTTGATGTTTTATTCACTAAGTACGGCTTTTACATCCACATCACGTATGTCAACGCCGTGCTTTATCGCGTATACGGCAATTTTTCCCGCCTTTTCACCCATCTGACAGCAGTTGCCCGTCACGCGGTAAGAAGCCATACTCTCTCTGTTACCCGAAATGCAACGGCCTGCGGTCAAAATGCCGCTATAGCCCTTGGGAATGAGGCAACGGAAGGGTATCTGATACGGCTGAACGCGCCAGCATTCCTGCGCCTTGCCCTTTTTGGAATGGATATCAACTCCGAAGCTTACAGTAGCCACTGCATCGTCAAATCTGCTTCCGTTTATAATATCCTCCGTCGTCATCGTGTACTCGCCGACTATTCTTCGCGATTCGCGCACACCAAGCACGCTCGACGATGCAACAAGCTCAAGCTCAGCAAAATCCTCGTCGTACTTTTTCAGCGCCTCAAAAGCTTCCATCATCTGGCGTCTGCCCTCCGTAGTCGCTTCGCTTATGGCTTTTGCGGACAGCGGATCGTATTCATACATATGCGTAAACTGTACGACACCAAAAGATGAATTGGGCACAGGTATGAGATAAGGCACACGGAAGGGAATCTCCTTGCCTGCTTTTTCATAAACACGCTCCAATATTTCCCCTATCATCAGCCCATCCTTGTACTTTTTCGGAATATTTCCAACAAGGAACATCAGCGTCATTGCCTGACAGTCCTTATAACCGTTCTCCTCAGAGCCGACGTGAAATTCACATCCCGCATCGGCACATACCGCACCGTCGCCCGTACAGTCGAAGACAAGCTTTGCAAGATACGCCTGTCTGCCGTTGATATTTTCCGTTATAACGCCCTTGACAGCTTTACCTTCCGTTATGGCTTTGACAAAATACGTGTTGAAAAGAACGTCTGCGCCTGCTTGCGCCATTTTCACGTCAAGCATATGCTTCATATATTCATAATTAAAGCTTTCGTTCCAAAATCCGCCCCACTGACCCTTTTCGTCAAGCTCCTTTATAAGCTCCGCAAGAATTCCATCTTTGTTTTCATGGTCGAAAAGCGGATTCATAAATCCCGTCGTCCATGCGCCGCCAAGACAGTTAAATCTGTCGAAAATCAGCGTTTTAAGTCCTCCTCTTGCGCAAGCTAACGCCGCCGCAACACCTGCGGGGCCTGCGCCGACAACGATGACGTCGTATTCACCGCATACAGGCGTTAAAAGCTCTTCCTTTATATAATTCATAAAATCTCTCCTATCTGTATTTTTCCGCATCCGCTTCCGGCATTATATGCGTTTTAACATATTGTATATCAGGTACGCTTGCCATATTCGACACAAAAGCTCGGCTTCCGTCCTTTTGGGTCGCCGTAACACTTATCGTGTAACAGCTATATTCTCTTTTATGATCTAAGCCTTCACTTTTAAGCGTTTGCTCTGCTTCATTGTCCGTTTTAACAAAAACTCTTCCGAAAAGCTCTTTTGTGTACAAGCCCTTTAAAGGCTCACTCTTTCTCGCATCCTCCGTCACAACAAGGCACTCACCTGTAAAACTGTACATTACGACCTTCGGTTCTCCGTCGTCGGTATATACAAAAAGCGTGTCTGCTTTTCCACTGTTTACACTTTCTTTAAATCGGTCAATCGCCAGCGTATTGTACGCTCTTACAGCAGTGTTATTATTGAATATAACCATTCCGCCAAGCTCAAAAATCTCCCTGGCTGTCGGGAATTTTTCAGCAAAGGGATATTCCATATAAAGCTTTGCTTCGCCGTATTCACCCTCGTAAACGCCTGCAACATCCACAAATCTTTGTGACGTATTTTCGTCATACAGTAACGCATCGTCACTCAGCTTCGTAAACGTGCTATACGCATGCCTTGCAAGTGTGAAATCCATCATATATCCGCTTCCTATGCTTCCTATACTCATAGGATAAGTCACCATTGCTCCGCAAAACCCGTTTCGCTTATATAAGAAAAGCTTTGCGTCCTCACCTTTTGCAATCATTTCCTCCGTTTGAATCTCACCGACACTTTCAACGCACCATATTTCACCGTTGATGAAATAGTAAAAATATGCGCTCGCAGTTTCCTTTGCGCCTTCCGCCGATATTTTCAGAACAAGCAGGCTGTCGTCAACGCCGTGATTTACGTTATTAACAAATCGCTCCAGCGCCGCTGTGTTACGCGTTATATGCTCCGTGCCGTTTGTCCATATTATTACTCCGCCATCGAGCTGTGCCTGCTGTCTTGACGGCACGTTATCATAGGGACATTCCGTTACAGGCCGTCTTTCACCGAGGTTTTCCCCTTCTTCAACTACAGCAGCATTATAATACACCGTTTCGTTGCGCTTAATTTCAGGTAATCCGATAAGTATATCATTTTCATTGCCACAACACGTAAGCGTAATGCACGCCGCAAAAAGCATCAAGCATATAAATATCTTTTTCACAGTCTTTACCCTCCTATTTATAGCTTTCGGCATATTTTTGCGCCGTTATGTATTTCGTAACGTACGTTATATTTGGAATCTTCACCGTGTTACCGCTTGCAATGCCCCACTGCATTATGATGGACGTTTCATCGCTTCTGATATGCTCCGCAGTAATTTTGTAGCTTTCATATTCCTTTTGAAATGATACCTCTTTTTTATTTAACCTTTCTATCTCCTCTGTATCGCGGCGTATATTCACCTTTCCAAAAAGCTCCGACACGAAAAGCCCCTTTGCCGCCTCTTCTTTTCGCATATCCTCCGCGCAGATAATGCTTTCTCCCGTAAAACTGTACATTACGGCTGCAGGCTTTTCGCTGTCAGTATAAACAAAAAGCGTATCAGGAACACCTGAATTTACATTTTCATAAAATCTGTCTAATGCAGAAAGATTATACACCTTAATTGCGCCTTCCGTATCAAATACAACCATTCCGCCAAGTTCAAAAATCTCCTTTGCCGTCGGAAATTTTTCTTTAAAGGGATATTCCGTATAAAGCTTCGCTTCGCCGTATTCACCCTCGTGTATGCCTGCAACATCAAAATACTGCTGAGTCAGTTTTTCATCGTAGACCCTGCTCTCTCCGTCAAGCTTTGTTATGGTGCTGTAAACATATCGGCACACACTGCCGTCAAAGACATCCTTTATTTTGTAGCTGCACTCTATTCCGCCTTTACCGTTATTTTTAGACGTTATCAGCTTCACATCATCCTCACCGATGACAGTAGCCTCCATATATGGCTCAGTTACTAAATAGAGCCTTTTATCTTTATAAAAGAAAAATTTCGTACTCGTTCGTTCATTAAGCTCATTTATCTCCATGAACAAAAGGCTGTCATCCACGCCGTGATTTACGTTTTTAACAAAACGCTCAGCCGCCGACCAATTTTCAGTTATATATTCTTTTCCATCAGTCCACGTTATGACTGCGCCGTCCGCCACAGCTTGCTCATAGCTCGGAGTCTGTGTATAGTGGCATTCTTCACACGGTCTTGCCTCGTCCAAATTTTCACCGTGCTTTATAACAGCGCTGTTATAGTACACGGTTTCGTTTTTGGAAATTTCGGGTAAGCCTTCAAGTATATTTTCTTCCTTCGCACAAGACGACACAAAAGATATCAAAAACAACAAACAAATGAGCAGTGATATCGCATTTAAGTCTTTTTTCACAACCAAGACTCCCTTCGATTTAATTATACCTTTTCTTTTAAAAAATGTCAATGCCGTTACTTAATTTTTATTGTGTTTTTTTACCAAAAACATTTTCCCTTATATAACACACTTATTTACGCAATGCAAAATATCAATTTTGTCATTTTACACATTCAAAAACATCATTTTCGAACGTTTTTTCATAAAAAAATAAAAAATTTTGCATTTTTTAAAATTTCCTCTTGCAAAATTTGAAATTATGGTATATAATATATCGCAATGACGAAAAAACGAAGCTAACAGGTGTTTAGCAAACTCGAAAGGATAATTTGACATGCTCAAGGATATGACGAAGGAACAGCTTTTGGATTTTAAAAGCGAAGTAATGAAGCAGTATGATAACGCTTGTGCTAAAAAGCTCAAGCTTGATATGTCCCGCGGTAAGCCCTGCGCAAAGCAGCTTGTTATGAGCGAGGGTATGCTCACCGCGCTCAGCACGAATGAAGATTGCTTCACAGGTGCTACAGATTGCCGCAATTACGGCGGTCTTGACGGCATTGATGAAATGAAGGAAATTTTCGCTTCTATTTTAGAGGTAGGCAAAGAAAATATACTTGTTGGCGGCAACTCCAGCCTTAATATGATGTACGATACTGTAAGCCGCGCTATGACATTCGGCGTCCACGGAAGCGATGCTCCCTGGAGTCAGCAGGGCAAGATCAAGTTCCTTTGCCCCGTTCCCGGCTATGACCGTCATTTTGCTATCTGCGAGCTTTTAGGCATTGAAATGATAAATATTCCCCTTACGGGTACAGGCCCCGACATGGACCTTGTTGAAAAATACGTTGAAAATGATCCTTCCGTAAAGGGCATTTGGTGCGTTCCCCATTACAGCAATCCTACGGGCGAAACATACTCCGACGAAGTCGTTGACCGCTTTGCTTCCCTCAAGCCTGCCGCAAAGGATTTCCGCATTTTCTGGGACAACGCTTACATAATCCACGACGTTATTTACGGCGCAAAGCGCGTTAAAAATATTTACGAGGCTTGCAAGGCGCAGGGTAACGAGGATCGCGTATTCATGTACACGTCCACCTCGAAAATAAGCTTTCCCGGCGCAGGCGTTGCCTGCCTTGCCGCAAGTGAAGCAAACCTTGCACAGATCAAAAAGCTCCTCGCTATCCAGACCATCGGTCCCGACAAGCTTAACCAGCTTCGTCACGTGCGCTTTTTCAAAAATGCGGACGGTATACTTGCGCATATGAAGCGTCACGCTGAAATTCTCCGCCCTAAATTCGACATTGTTTTCGACGGCTTTGAAAAAGAGCTTACAGGTCTTGGCATCGCCTCTTGGACTAAGCCCACAGGCGGATATTTCATCAGCCTCGACGTAAACGACGGATGCGCAACTCGTACTTACGACCTTGCAAAGGCTGCAGGTGTAACGCTGACAAACGTGGGCGCAACCTTCCCCTATTGCAAAGATCCCCTCGACAAAAACATCCGTATCGCCCCCTCCTTCCCGCCCGAAGATGAGCTGACGCAGGCCGTTGAAGTTCTTTGTATCTGTATAAAGCTTGCCGCAGTTGAAAAGCTTTTGGCTGAATAAAAGGTTCTGAAAATGATACACCCCGACAAAATTCTGTCGGGGTGTTTTGTTATACCGTATCAAATTTAAAAACATACCATGCCGAAATATGTAACCGTGTTTTCGCCGTTGTTATACGGCACTTTTGCTTCTTTCGCAACAGGTGTTACCAATATTCCAAAGCCCTCAAGGGACGGGAAAAGCTTTTCCTCAAACCTGCAAGGCGCATCGGGATAAGTACAAGCTTTGCACCTTATACAGCCCTCGTTTGAAAGCAACAAAAACGGCTTTTCAAGCTTTTCGTAAAGCTTGTCACACACGTTTTTAAACTCTCTGTGTCCCTTTTTCATGCCCTCGTAATCAAATGGGTCTTCAAGCTGATACACAGAAGCGAAAACGAAAGCGTTTTCATATTCAAGGCACCGCTTTTTGCACTGCTCAAAGCTGCCCACGGCAGGCGGGCACGCCCATGTTCTGCCGTAATTTCGGCATACGTTCCCCTTGCATATCTCAACGACCTGTTCGGAAAAAGCTATCTGCTGTGTCTCTATGTATCCGAAAAAGGTTATTCCAAGCTCCTTTATCTCTTTTTCCGATATATTTTTTTTAAAAGGTGTTCTCATTTTACTTCTCGCTTCATATTTTTCGAAAGCTTTTTCCAAAAATCAGTAATATCCTTTTTGCGAAGCTTTCTCACGGCAATATCAGCTATCACCGCAATGCTGATGATCACGGCAAAAAGTATGAGGGGATTTTTTTCAACCTCAATCGGTGTGACCTCGATTTCGGAAAGCTCCTCGGCGTTATTGGTTTGCACGCCTCTTCCCGTTTCAGCAAGCTTGGCAAGCATCTGCTCTCCGCCGCTTGCATAAACATCGTATTCAGGTGAATACGTCACCGCAACGGGAATACTCAGCTTATCACACACGTCGTTTTTGCCGTTTAGCTGAATAACGTCAAGCTGATATACGCCTTCCTCTTCAGTATCAAAGGTGCAGGTATAGCCCTTTTCCGTTTCAGTCATCAAAATTTCCTGCTTCGTTCCGTCTGCCGCAGTAAGATTTGCCATAATGTGCTGATTTTCAACGCTTTCAGGTATGGTAACGTCAACCCTCGTGCTGTACGCGCCCACATTTACGTCTGCATACAGCGCCGCGTTACCTGCATTATATTTCAAGATGCTGTCGAACATATTGAATATGAACAGCTTGCCTGATTGGCTGTTCAGCCAATCTGATGACCAATTTCCGCTAAGGTCGCTCATAAAGCTTGCAACAGAGCCCTTGCCGTAATTCCAGACGGAATATATAGGTCTGTCCTCGTCCGTATACAAAACGCAGGTCGCGTCCTCTTTCATGGATGAGGAGATATATCCGTGAAGCTCGGGAATCTCGTCCATACCGCCCAAAACGGGTATATAGGTATATACCTGCGGAACAAAGGTCACGTTGTTATAGTAATCAACCTGGGAGCGTATGGTTTCAGCTTCCATTATCTCGGGAAGGTCAATAGGTGTCAGCGCTTTGCTGTATCTTCCTCCGCCAAGCTTTGCAAGGTTTTCCATAAGAGAAGCGTACGAGCCGCTGCCCAAAGCTATTGCCGAGGTGGTAATTCCCTGTTCATACATTTGCTTTACAACGTCTTCAAAGCCGCTGTCGCTGGGCTGACCGTCGGAGAGAATTATAACGTGCTTCATTTCCGCTTCAAATTCATTAAGCATCTGCTGTGCGCTCACAAGGGCATTGTAAAGCTTAGTACCGTGTGATTGCGGTATGGCAGAGATCGACTTTGTGACCTCGCCCTTGCGCTCTGCGGGCGTAAGAGGAGAAACTATCTCGACGACAGAGGAGAATGTTATTACACCAACGTGGGAGTTCTTCTTCATTGAGTTAACGCTTTTGATAGCGCCAAGCTTTGCCATCTGGAGGGGGCTTCCGTTCATACTGCTGGAGTTGTCGATAACGATGACCATCGCCAAGGATTTATCCATTTCCTCTTCCTCGGCATGAAGATCTATGGGGAGCATATTTTCAAGCTCCGTACCCTCCATCTCGCCGTAAATATACGTGCTTCCGCCACCTGCTGTGATAAGGCTTCCGCCTTTTTTCTCGACGTACTGCTCAAGATTTGCCGTAAAGCCCTCGGGCATATTTGTGCAAGCCGCATTC
The DNA here is from genome assembly GCA_015067075.1 of Oscillospiraceae bacterium. Classification (GTDB taxonomy): domain Bacteria; phylum Bacillota; class Clostridia; order Oscillospirales; family SIG530; genus SIG530. The sequence goes on along the minus strand of SVND01000012.1, from coordinate 25,499 downwards.
AGCAAAAGCACCTGATCGTAATTGCAAAGGTTGGCAAGTGTTTTCGGCGCACCTCTCGTGGAGCGCACCGTTACGTTGTATTCATTCGCAAGCATAACGCGAAGCGTGCCTGCCTCCGATGTATTCTCCGCTAAAATGAGAAGGGACGGCTTGTCCTTTACGGCAACGGAGCTTATAAAGGTGTTGTTTTCTTTTTTCGTATCAAGCGCGGCGGATACTTCAAAGCTACAGTTCACAGCGCCCTTTTGCAAGGTGCGCTGGCTCGCAGTATATACGTTTTCCCCTGCTTTTATCTCAATATCGATCGTTTGAGAAATATTATCGCCGTGGATAGTCAGCGTGCCGTGGGTGTCCATATTACTTTCGACGATTATTTCATAATCAGCGCTCTTGCCCTGAAACACACCGCTCGGCGCATTTACACGGCTTATCTGCACCTCAGGATAATCAAGCACCGTCGTATCAATATAGACCGTATCAATGCGAACGCCTTTTTTTGCAAGCTGTGCCGCAGTTTGCTCCGATGCGCCGTCCGTAACCTTACCGTCGCTGATTATAACGATACGGTTAGTCGTATCCTCGGGAAAGTCCTGCGCCGCAAGCAAAAGCGCCGCGTTTATATCGGTTACGGAAGCGTCTTCAAGCTCCTGCTTTTCAAGGCTTCCGCCCATGGCTCCCAGGCGCGATACGTATACGCTGTCTCTGGCAAAAGCAATAACGCCCGTTTTCGTTTTTATATCAGCCGCTTTGGCAATATCCTTTACATATTGCTGTATTTCCTCTCGCGAGGATGCGGTGCTGTCGGAAAGGTCAGCCACGATATACATGGATATCCAATCGCTTTGGAGCATGATATTAAAGCCCGATATGAGCAGCACAAGAAGCGTTACCATCACCATGTGGAGCACAACGGGAATTATTCTTTTCGGTGTCCTTCTGCTTTGTTTTGAAAGACGCAAAAACGGCACGAGTATCACCGCGGCGCACGGTATCAAAAGCAGTAACAGCCACGGGTTTTCAAAAACTATTCTAAAACTGGCTACGGTAATACACCACCCATTCCGCAAGCATCAAAAGCAATAAAACTATTGCAAACAGCTTCCAAATTTCAAGCTCCGTTTCTTCCGTTTGTACTTGCGTTGAAACAGAGTCAGTTCTTATCTTAATTCCATCCTCTGCGCCGAAAATATTGCTTTCGGACGACGGAATAGATGCGTAAAACGCGATGGTCTTCGTTTCGCCCTCGTCAAAGCTTTGCATCAGCGTATACGCGCCGCACTTTTCAAGCTTCATCGTATGCTTGCCGTCCTCAGGTACGGGAGAGCTTTCCGTTCCGTCTGGAAGCACCGTTACAAGCTGTCTGCTTTTCGGAAGCATGGTAACGGTTACCTGCTCGCCGACGTTATACGTTCTTTTATCTATCATTTTCGGCAAGGAGAAGCTCATCATATTTCTTACGAGCAATATGAATTCGCCGTGCATGGCAAGGTTTGTATCATGCAGGTCAAACATCATTACAAGCATCTTGTTGTCCTGCTTGTCGTTCGACGCCAACAGTGCAGGAAGCTCGCCGCATTTTAGTATAACGTCAAATCCGCCTTTTTTAACGACCTGCCTGAACTTTGACGCCGCAATTTTGTCAAATTTAAGTCCGTTTGTAAGCTTTGCAAATTCCTCCGTACCGTTGTCATCAGCTACGGTCATGTAAGATCCTTTAATTGCATCTGATATCTCCATTCCGCGCTGATTGAATTTTTCATCGGGATTTATCACCCATATAGCACCGTCAGTCGGAAACGCATCGGGCGTTTTTCCATCGAAAACATATACGTCAAATCCGCTCATCTGCTCCGCAGAAATACCGCTTGCCACCGTAAGCTCGCAGTCATCCATCGCTTCAAAAAGCTTTTGAAGGAAAAGCGGATATTCGCTTACAAGCAATACTTTATTTGGGTCAGCCGCTTCTCTGAAAAGCGTATAGGAATTGTCAGCCGCAATAGCGTCAGCCTCGTCAAAGGATACCTTCACCGTTGAAACCGCTTCATCAACGCTGACATTCCACTCTACCTGCGTGCTCACGCTGTCCTCAAGCTCCACAAGCTGAGCATCGCTGACGCGTCCGTTTATCTCAAGAGTAAAAATTATACCCGTGCTCTTGCCGTAGCACACAACGTCGCCTGTTACGACAATTTTTCCGCCTTGCGCAAACGCATCAACGGAAAGTACAGCCGCATTCCATTCCTGCTTCGCCATATTATGCACCGTCACGTTTTCAGCAAAAGCAAATTCCTTGTCGGAATATACGGTCACCTGCGCCAATGGGTTTGCATCGTACATGCTTTGAGCAAGCTCCATAGCCTTTTCCATGTTGCATCCGCCGTAGCCGCACTGCGCAGTATTCATCGTTGCGCGAATTTCAGATGCTGACGACATTTTTTCGATATAGCATTCAGGCTCGTCGTCGGCAATAATGACCGATATCGTACTACCCTCAAACATGGTTTTAGCCGTTTCATGCACCATGCTGAGCGCTCTGTCAAATCGGCTCATACCGTCAGCTTGCGCCTGCATACTTGCGGAGGCATCCACTACGATTATATGCTCTTCAACAACGCCCTGCTCCATTATGGCAGGACGTGCCAGCATGAAAGCTGCCGCCGCTATCATAAGAAGCTGTAAAATAAACAGAATCATATCTCTGAATCTGCGCGGCAAGCGTTTTTTCTGAAACTTTCTGCTCAGCTTCCATATGTAAGTGGAGGAGACCTTGTGATCCTCGTATTTAGATTTGATTATGTAAATAATTATCAGTATTGGAATACCGATAAGGGCAAGCAGACCCAATATATTCAAAAAAATCATTTTACAAGTCCCGCTTCAAGTCCTTTTTTATACATTATCGTTTCAATGCTTTCATCGCTTCGCACAGTTATCAGCGGTATTTCACGCGATATGCAAAACTTTTTCATATCGTCCGCATGGTATTTCAGCGCCGCATAGTACGCCTTTATCGCCGAGCGGTCAATATCGAATTTCACGTTGCGCTCATCTTCTATATCAAGTGCTTCGCTGTCAAGCAAAAATGCCTTTCCGTCAATTTCGGGATTAAGCTCTTGTGGCGATACCACCTGTATCAGCACGACCTCGCGCTTAAGATACAAAAGGTATTCCACAGCCGCCTTCCAATCGGACTCGGTGAAAAAATCGGAGATTATAACTGAAATGCCGTTTGCATAGCCCGGTGTCATACAGCTTTTTACCGCTTTTTCCATGTCCGTATCCTCGGAAAAATCAACTGTATTCAGCTTTTCCGCCGTCGTATAAACGCCTTCGCGCCCCATAACGGTACCGCACACATCGGTGCATTTATCGTTTTTCAGCTGAAAAAACGATACTCTGTCCATATCGCGAAGCGTCATATATCCCACAGCCATCGCAAGCTTCAGCGCCATATCGGATTTAAGCGGCTCTCCGCTTTCCATGGACGCTGACGTGTCGATAAAAACGTGGTTATGCATCTGGCGCTCGTCTATCCAAAGCTTCGTATAAAACTTTTCAATTCGCGCATACAAATTCCAATCTATGCGCCTTATATCGTCGCCCGGTGTATACTCGCGAAAATCTGCAAACTCTATGGAGCTGCCATAGCTTTTTGACTTGTGATTTCCGCCCATATAGCCGTTGACAGGCTTATGCACGTTCAGCGAAACAGCGTCAAGTGCGCTCAAAAACGCGCCGTCGATTATTTTGCGTTTAGCCACGGTGTGCTCCTTTCGGTGTGATCATCGTCTTTTCGTTACTCTGCCTATTTCTATATCGTTAAGGGGTGCAAAAAGGCTCGGCTTTTCCTTAAGAGTGTCAACGAGCATACGGATAACGTCATCCGTGCTCTTTTTCTCAGTCACCGCGTCAAAGCTAAGCTTTATTCTGTGGCGCAAAACGGGAAGAGCAAGAGTGTTTATATCGTTCATGGACACGTTGAATTTGCCATTGATAAGCGCTTTTACCTTCGCCGCAGTTATAAGCGCCTGCGCCGCACGGGGACTTGCTCCAAAGCGGATATACTTTTTTGTAATGTCGGGAGCAACTTCGCTTTCAGGGTGTGTTGCCGCAACGAGCTTTACCGTATAATCAAGCACTTCCTCAATTACGGGTATTTCCTTTGCTACGTTGCGCATTTCCAAAAGCGTTGCGCCGTCAAGCACAGCGTCAGCCGTTTCTTCCATCGTCGCCTGCGTCATGGTTACTATCCTTGTAAGCTCGTCAAGAGTGGGAAAGCCCACAACGAGCTTGAACATAAATCGGTCAGTCTGCGCTTCGGGAAGCGGATACGTACCGTCCTGCTCAACGGGGTTTTGCGTTGCAAGAACGAAAAAGGGCTCTGCAAGCTTGCGTGACTCGCCGCCTACCGTAACGGTATGCTCCTGCATAGCTTCAAGCAAGGCGCTCTGCGTTTTCGGTGTTGCACGGTTTATTTCATCGGCAAGGATAATATTGCTGAAGATAGGTCCGGGCTGAAAGCGGTATACGGCGTTGCCCTTGTCGTTTTTCTCAATTATGTTCGTACCCGTAACGTCCGTGGGCATCATATCGGGCGTGAACTGAATTCTCGAAAACGGAAGGTCGAAAACTCTGCCGATGGAGCGTACCAAACGCGTTTTGCCAACACCGGGTATACCTTCAAGCAGTACGTTACCGCCTGCGATCATGGCAATTACGGTATCCTCAACGACGTCGCGCTGACCGACCATATCCTTTTCGATCTCTTTAAATATCTTTTCACAGGTTTTGTGGAACTTTTCAAGGCTTTCTTTGTTTATCATAACACTTTTCCCCTTCCGATCACTTATATAGTGAAGCATAATATTGCTCAATTATGCGTGATATATCCTTTGGAATTTTTTCTTCCGCAAGGTCCTCAAGAATATCGCTGTAGTACAAGGTGAATATCTGATCGTAAGCAACGGTCGCTTTGTTTTCCTCGTCAGGCTCTTGCGTTTGAATTGATCCGTCCTCGTTTCGCTTTCCGGGAACGTAGCCCGTATCAAATTCATCAAGGGACGGCTCGTAAACCGCCTCACCCGGCTGATACGTGCCTTCTTCGCCCTCGCCTTCGCTGTCACTTTGCTCGGGTGGCTGCTCCTCGGGCGGTTGTTGCTCATCATCCTGCGGAGGCTCCTCCTCGCCCAAAAGCTCCTGCTTTGCATCTTCCATAGCCTGCTCAAGCTGCTGAAGCATTTCCTGCATCTGCTTTTGCTGCCCCAAGGCTATCTGAAGCATTCTTTTCGCAAGGTCTATGGCTTTGTCTATACCTTCAGTATCATCCTCGCCGTTTCGCACCTTTTCAACCGACGTGTCAAGCCTGTTTGCAAAGCTTTTCAGCGACATATACAGAAGATCCGTATAGCCTACACCCGACTCATCAAGTGCTCTGTCAATGCTGGACGATATATCCTCTAGCATATCAGCCTGTTCTTCGCCTTTGATTGCGTGCAAGCGGTCTGCCATATTGTCAAGCGCCCTATCGGTATTTCTTGAATCAAGGGTGTTTATCGCCTTTCCAAGCTCATAGGTGCTTGAATGCTGCATTAAAAGATTGCCGATAGTTTCATACGTCAGCGCACGCTCCAAAAGCTCCTGTATACGCCTTTCCGCCGTGGAGATCATTGCAATTTTTTCGATAATGCTGTCGACCTGCTTTATCTGCTGTTCAAGCTCATCCACAATGTCCGTCAGATCCTGCCTCGTTTCCTCGTCAACGGGTGCTTGCGCTATAATATCACGCAGCTTCTGGATCATTTCAACTATTACGGGATCCTCCTGCTCAACGGCTGCAGGCTCGGAAAACGCCAGCATTATATCGTAAGGAACAAACATAAGCCCCACCGTCATCGCGATGACGCAAAAACAGATTATCAGATGCTTTTTACGGAATTTCAGCTTCATTTGCGAAGGCGACGATACTTTCAAAAGCTGCTTTGTGTCGTCGCGCTGAAGCTCTGCAATAAGTGATTTATCTTTTTTCAGATCAAGCATCGTTCTTACTCGCTCGTCAAGTCCCGCCTCGTCCATACGCTTCGCCACAAGGCGCTTTCTCGGCCAGAACCAAACGAGAAACAATATGACGCTCAAAGTAGCGCCCAATATCCCCCACAGCTCAAAGGAGCGCGGGATGGATATCTCGTAGGCGATAAGGTGCAAAATAAGCACGGGAATAAAACAAATGCCGGACGACGCAAAAAAGCCCACTATGAGAGACTTCAATAGCGATTCCAGCAAGATCTTATATTTAAACGGTCGAAGTAATTTTCTCATTTTTTTATGATCCTTCCGATGCGTGCATGTAATTATTCTATCATATAATATACAGGCTTGTCAAGTAAAACTGTCGTGTTTTAGTCATAAGTATATTTATAGTATATATTCACCAACAAAATCAATAAATTTGTTGTGTTTTTTATATTTTTTTCTAAAAACGTATTGACATTTGTCACTACATCGTATATATTATAAGTGAACTTAATTCCGACATATATCATATTCCCAACGCAGTAAACTTACAAAACAAAACTACGTTAATTTTGAAAGCGAGGAATTAAACTATGAAAACAACTATCAAGACAAAACTTTTGTCATTATTCACATTCGTATTTTTTATCCGCCATTCTTTACACACCGTGCTTTAACGTTTATGCTGATTCATTTAACGATAACGAAGCAATTCGAATAAATCAGATAAGCGAATTATCTAGTCAACTTACATTTTGCAGATCCGCTCTTACAGAAATTGATCCCGAAATTTCCCCCGACGACTATAGTTATTACACAGAGCGTATTTCTGAGATTTTCTCTGCGTTGGAGGATTTAGGGGCTGCTCGTCCAAGTGACGAATTCATTTTAGAACTTTTCGATTCAGAACCTGCATCACCTCAATCTCGCATGGCACCTCCCCCGGATTTTAGTACCATTTCCGGTGCTTATGACATTGTCGGTTACCAGTCATCAGTCATTCGTCCCGGAGGAATAATTCATCAGATTTACTCTTTAATTGTTCTTCAATAGGTGTTGATCCCTATTTGCGTAGCGTTAGATCTTCTTTCGTTGTCGAAGGCACTATAACAACAACTGCTGATGCTATTAATTTTTTAAACAGCACTTTTTCTTCTGTTTGCGGTGATATAGTCTCTTCTGTCGTTCCAGGTTCTTCATGGATAGTTAGTAGCATAGTAAATTCAATACTGCCCAACGCCGATCCAGATAATTTCAAATTTCAAGGCGATACCTATATAATCAGTTCACAATCTGTAACCACTATGAAATATTCATATGTGTACGATGCAAACAGTGATACATGGATACACGGTGCAACCGCTAATAAAATTAGTGTTAGTGAAGGACATATATTCCACTATATGTCAGCACCCGGCGTTTCAAGCACCGCTACAGGCAATCGCTCCTACACAGTATTAGGCAATTTCAATAACACCGAGTCATTAGCCTCCTCCAATTTTTACGCCAATTACACAGGTACATCCTTCATGTTCGCTACAAACGCCTGCATGAATGTTTTACGATATTATGATAGGTACAATATATTAAGATCAAATCAACAGATTTTCTGCGGAATTTATCCGTCACAGTTGCTATTCTAAGCATGAAGGAGGTCAAATTTATGACAAAAAAGATCTTGAAAACCGCAGCTTACGTTCTTGTCGCCATCGCTTCCCTCATCGTTATCTTTTGTTTTCTTCTTATGGTCATCACATCGTCAGACCCCATCGACATTAAGCGCGAGCTTACCGTCGAAAGAACATCCGCAAACGACACCTCGGAACTTATTTACAGCGTGCCCGAAAGCACGGAATTGAACGTTGATCTGCAGTATTTCCCCAACCGCGATTTTTCGTCAGGTATTATTGAAGGAACTATAACGATTGACGGGATCGAATACGACATTACTAAAAACGAATACATTTCGGACAGTAATTGGCTTTCTTCAAAGCTTTCACAGCTTGCCGGCAAGCTCCCCGCTCCTGCCATGCGCGACACCCACATTACCGGAATGTATTACGACAACGATCGTAAAACTCTTTTGACTGCATTTTTTATATTTTCCGATGATTTCAGTAACGTTATATGCAGGGTATCTCACATGCGCGACGCAAAGCTGGACCCGCCTGGCACGGAAGAATATCGCAACAAATAATACATACGCTCCGAGTCTCAAGCTCGGAGCGTAGTTTTTTGATATACGCAAAAAGTGCGCTCCGAGCTTGGAGCGCACTTCACATTTATTTTTTAAGAAGGTCGCGGATCTCTGTGAGAAGATCAAGCTCTGTGGGTGCGGGAGGTGCTGGGGGTTCCTTAGCCTTTGCAGCAGCTTCAGCGGCAGCCTTTGCGGCAGCTTCTTCAGCCTTGCGCTTTTCGGACTTTTCGCGGATGCTCTTGGATATCTTTACAAAAACGAAAACGCTTGCGGCGATGATAAGGAAATCGAGAACAGTCTGAAGGAAGTTACCGTACGTGACAGCTACTTCAGCAACCTCCACAACGCCTTCAGCAGATAAAACTGCTTCGCGGATGACCCACTTAAGCTGTTTAAGGTCAACGCCTGCAAGCAAAACACCTACAAGGGGCATGATGATATCGTTGACGAGAGACGTAGTTATTTTACCGAACGCGCCACCGACGATAACACCGACTGCAAGGTCAAAGACATTTCCGCGGAATATAAATTCCTTGAATTCTCTGAGTGTTTTTTGTCCGTCTTTTTTAATTTTTTCCTTCATTGTTTTTCCACCTTTCTATTAATGCGCTTTGCGCAATTATTTACGTCCTATCTCGGCAAAATGCTCAGTTCTCTTTGCCATGTCGGGATAAAGAGCCTTCGTCTTATCTGAGAACATTCCGTCCTCAAGCTTTTCCGTTGCCGCCTTTTCATGACCGATGAGAGCCCACGTTGCCGCAAACAAGTGTGCAAATTCAGGACGCTCCAAAGCTTCGCAGATAAACTTCTGTCTGGGAGAGTTGATGTCCTCACCGCTGATCTCAAAAAATCCATGCTTATCAGCAAGTGCTCTTACGCGGGCAAGCTGAGCAAGAGTGTTTCTGCTGGGCATATATGTAACGGCGTTAAATCCGCCTTTTTCAAGGATAACAAACAGCTCATCGAGGAAATCATCCTCAAACTTCTGCGTTTTCTTATCACCTGTAACGGAGTCGCCGACGTCACCGAGATAAGCATAAGCTGTGATAGCGCCGATCTCCTTGCCGAATGCGAGATATTCTTCATATGACGGGCATTCATCGGTAGCATCTATATAAAACTTCGGAACGTATTCGCTCTTTATAGCACCGAGAAGGTCATATTCATAGTGGGGATTTTCGCTATCCATCAAGTAAGCTTCGTTTTTGCCGCTTATCTTCATGCCCAGCGTATCCTTAATAAACGCAACGAGCTTTTCGCCCTTACCGTACGTTTCGCAAAGCTTCTTTGCCGCCGCAAAGGAGATGTGACGTTCTGTAACGGAGCCGCCGTCATGTGCCATGGAGAGCGGTAAAATATCCTTGTCAAAATCAAGCACGATATTGCCGACAGCCAAAAGCTCGTTGAGCTTTGCCGTCATCTTGCGGTTACGCATATTGCGTTTTTCACGGTAAGGAGCTAAAAACGCCTCAGCCTTGTCTATCATTGTGTGCGGGATACCGTGCATGGTAACGTAAGCAACCGTATCCTGGTCGGGATTGTTGACGCGTCTGCCGCGTAAGATCTCCTGAGAAGCAAAGCTTACTCGGCATTCAAAACCGATAGTCGTTGCCATACCGATTATTTCGCCCGCTTCGATAAATTCACGAGCGCCGCTTATGGAGTCGTGGTCCATGATGCCCGCAGTTACAAGTCCTGCGTTATAAGCTTTCCAAAGAGCCATAGAGGGAGAATAGGGCGAGAAGGAATATGTTGTATGAATATGGTTGTTTACACTGCCGTTTTGTTGCGGCTTTTCAAGCTTGCCCTCATCGATAAGCTTCTTAAGCTCACGCAAAGCGGCAAGTCTTTCCTCTTTTTCGGGATGATTAAGTTTTGCTACAATCTGTTCGTACATTTTCGTACCCCTTTTCCAATTTGTGTTTTATAACATCAGCCTTGCTATTTCATCGGCATCGGCGTTGACGATATAATCATCCACCTTCGCCTGCTCAAGCAAAGCTTTAATCTGTTCAAATTCATGGCGAATTCCAATCAGCTTTTCGCAAAGCTCGCAAATATCCTTTTTGAAAAAGAAATCGCCTTTTATTTCTGCCTTTTCAATATATCCGTCGCGTATATCAAGCGCCGCTTCAACAAATCCGCATTTAAGATACGCGCCGTTATGGAACATATACTTTGGCGATGCGCCAAAATTCCATTCCCAATTTCCGTATCTTTCCTCGACAAGCTTATTGCACTGCGCAATATCTTCTTGCGTCAGCTTATGCACCTTAATATCGGGATATTTTTTTGAAATAAAACCTTCTATCCCCGCTATAAACTGCTCCACCGTCATGGGTGTTTTCAGATGCTCCGCAATATTGGTCACTCGCGACGATACCGATTTAATACCCTTACTTTGTATTTTAAGGGGGTTTACCGTAAGCACCTGGGTAAGTGTCTGTATATTTCCTGAAAACAACAGTGTTCCGTGGTGCAAAAGCCGTCCCTTATGAACGCATTGCGCATTGCCTGAAAACTTTTTATCACCGATGACCATATCGTTTCTTCCCGAAAGCGACGCGTCGATGCCGAGGCTTTTAAGATATTCTATTATCGGTTCACAGCACAAAGCGAAATTGCCTGCGCCGTCGTTGTCATTTAAGATAAACGTATAGTTTATATTTCCGAGGTCGTGAAAAACTGTTCCGCCGCCCGTTATTCTTCGCACAACGGGTATTTTCAGCTTTCTTACAGCCTCTTCATTTATTTCAGCGGCGGCATTTTGGTTTTTGCCTACGATTATTGAAGGCTCATTTTGCCACAACATAAATATCTCATCTTTATAATTATACAGCAAATGTTGCTCAAGTGCAAGATTAAATGACGCAGAATTTGATTTATTTTCAATAATTATCATTTTTAACACCAAAAAAATACTTATAATTGATTTTTCAGTTGCTTTTTCCGTTCAAAATTGATATAATATACATACATTTACGAGAAAGGTCATTGCTCTATGGAATTTTTCAATGATGAAAAAATAAACTTACCGTCCGAAGTCGCCAGCCCTGTTGACGAGTGTGACATATCAGCGGCAACCAAGATCCTTCACGATCTTTGCGCATCTTCTTCCGTTATACTTTCCGCCGCAACATATCTGGATGATGCAACCCCGGAGCAGTTAAAAAAATATCGCGATATCATTATTCGCAACTCTTACATTTTCCTTAACAAGCTTGATATTGTAACAAACCTGCTTTCCGCATCCTCTTCCGCTGCGGATATCTCCGCATTTGATATTTGCGATATACTTTCACGCATGAATTCCATGATTGAGCCGTTCTTACAACGTTCAAGCCGCTCAATCAGGATTGCACAGCACTCTGATTCGCTTTTAGTATACGGAAACTGTGAGCTTATCTCAAAAGCTTTGTTCGGCATTATCTCCGTCGCCATGCAGTATAATGCCGGTGATGAGCCGTTAAATATCTCCATCAAAAGCGACGGCACACTTTGCAATATAGCGGTAAGCTTTTTCTCACCCGAGCTTTCACGTTTTGCGGATACTGACATTTTCCAGATAAATCGTTTTGACGGCGAGCCTGATATCCAGTTTATCTCCGCCTGTCTTACTCTTTGCCGCAGCTGTTCAGAAAGGTCGGGAGCGAAAATGCATTATCGTTCTCTTGGTAAAGAAGATCTTGAAATAACGCTGAGCATTCCCATGCAGACTGATGAAAACGTCCTGGTAGTCCGCGCCGAAACAAGCATTTCAAACGACGCTCTTCGCACAAATATGTACACAGCTTTATCCCATTTGATCGATTTTAGTTACGAAAGGCAAAAAGGCTTATATGATAGTACCAAAAACGACGTTTGACGATGCTGTAACTGCCCGTCCGCTCGGTGTCGGTATCGGCTCTTTAGGTGAAAAAACGCTTCACGCAGTTTTAAAAAATCTATACGAGCCCGATGTCACAAAGCACGAGGTCGAGCTCGGCGGACGTATTGCCGATATAGTTAACGAAAACGGTATAATCGAAATTCAGACAAGGAGCTTTGACAGACTTCGTTCAAAGCTTCCCTTTTTTCTTGAGCATAACACTGTAACAGTTGTTTATCCCATAGCCAAAACAAAGTACGTTTCTTGGATAGACAATGAAACGTACGAGATAAGCAACAGCAGAAAATCGCCCAAAGCAGGACATCCGCTTCACATAATGCCCGAGCTTTATAAAATAAAGCATCTTCTCACCCATCCGTCGCTTCGTTTTTGCATCGTCATGCTAAACATTGACGAATACAGAAATTTAGACGGATACGGCAAGGATAAAAAGCATTTTTCAACACGATTTGAGTTTTTCCCTACTGCCCTTTGCGAGCAGTACTGCATAGACGCGCCCGAAGATTACTTTCTTCTTTTGCCCGAGGGCTTACCCGACCCGTTTACAAGCACAGACATTGCTAAGCTCGCAAAGGTTCGCTCGCGCATTGCTTCACTTACGGTGAATATCCTTCGCCACGTCGGCGCTATTGAATCTGTCGGCAAAAAAAGGCAACGCCGTACTTTATTCAAAAAAATAATCCTATTGCATATTTACGGTGCTGTGGCAATTGGCTACAGCACCGTTATGTTTTATTATTGCGCTTTTAATCAGGCTTTACAAACTGCACCGTTACAGAATCCTTTTTGAGTGCCTTAAAAACGTAGCCCTCCTCGGTCAATCTTTCGATTATCTGCGGAAGTGCCTCGACAACTCTGTTGCTGGACTCCGTAAGGATGATTACAGGTCTTCTCTTGCCCGAGCACTGAGCCACCGTTTCTTCAACAATAACCTCAGCCGCCGTAAGGTCATCTCTGCCCTTCGTTACGGTTGCGTACGTAGGATCAACGTTCCAATCGTAATGCACGTAGCCAAGCTCCGCCGTCTTGTTGACAAGATCCTTCATGAACGCAGTCTTGTCCTCAGCGGAGGATGCACGGTTATTCGAACCGCCGGGGAATCTCAAAATCTCCGTATGTAAGCCCGTTGCATTATACACCATCGCATCAAGCTTATTGAAATCATCCATAAACGCGTCCGCAGAGGCGTAAATAGTGGAATACTTTCTTGAATAAGTGTTGTTACCTATGGTATGACCTTCCTCGGCAATTCTCGCTAAAAGGCGGGAGCCTACGCCGTTGTCCATATCTCCGCAAACAAAAAACGTAGCTTTTACGTTGTACTGCTTGAGAATATCCAACACCTCAGAGGTGTTATCCGACGGAGAGCTTCCGAAGGTGATATACGCAACCTTTAAAGTTCCTTCAGCCTCTTGCTTAATCAGCCAGTTTTTTTTTAAGTCCTCAACCTCAATCATAAGCGCTTCGATCTGCGCGTTAAGCTCGTCTACCTGCGTTGTAAGCTCGTCAATTTCAGACTCCTTGGCAATAATACTTGCATTAGCTTCGTCAAGCTTTTCCTGCAAGGGAGCTGTCGCCGCTTCCGCTTTCTTTTCAGCTTCGATCTGAATAGTATCGTTCAGAGTATTTCTCTGCGTAAAAAATCCGAGACCGAAAATAACAGCTGTTGCCGTTGCAACGATAAACAGCACAACAAAAACCGCGATAACGACACCGCTTGCACCGCTTCTTCTTCGTCTGCTCACACTTTCACCTCATTTCATATAGCATTTTTTATATTATAACACATACAATATAAAATTTCAATGTTTTTTCGCATTTTTCTCAACAAAAAAAGCAAACCGGAAAATTCTTTTTAGGCTTAAATTTTCTGATTGGATATATTTGAAAATCCGTGGCTTCACAAAATGAATAAAGCTCCACCTTTTTAGGTAGAGCTTTTAATAGCAGTAAAAATACGAGGGTTATTTTTTCGTGCTTAACAGCGCAAGGTATGCATAAATACCTTCTTCAGCGCCCGACTGATATCTTTTCATACACTTAATAACAGGGTAAATTGTTGAGCCGTCCGCCAAACAAACTGCAATATTTATTTCTGCATTTCGTGCTTTGTCTTCCACAATCCACTCTCCGCCAAATAGCTTTATTGCAGTTTGGCCGATATAGGCGCCTAAAGCAAATATGATTCTTCCTCGATTCTGTGAAAGGATACCTGAAGGCGTATTTTGCTCATCGAAGAAACGGTCAATTTCTTTCATACTCTCTAAACTGTAATCCGCATTATATCCGGAAGACTGAAGCGCTGTAACGATCCATTCTGACGCTACAACAATATCCTCTTTGAGAGATCTTTTTTTACCAAAAAGTTTACTCAATAATCCCATAAATCCAATTCTACCCTTTCAAACAATCACTTATTAAAATTATTATGCTGATAGCACAAATATTTTAAGTTAATTCGAAAAACCGGAAAAACTATAGCCTTTCCGGTCTTCTTTGTTTTTCTTACAGGAACTTTGCGATTGCCCAAGAAGCGATAAGTGTTACAGCAAGGAATATTGCAACGCCGACACCTGTCCACTTTTGGAGAACGGAATCAATAGACTGACCCTTGTTCTTTCCGAAGAAAGTTTCAGCTCCGCCTGCGATAGTGCCCGAAAGTCTTGCATTGCGAGCGCTCTGTGCCAAAACGGCAACAATAATTACAAGCGACAAAATGATTTCAAATATACCAAATATGATTTGTGCTGCTGACATGTGAACAAAAACTCCCTTTATCATTTCATTTCAGCTAATGATACCATACTTTTCAACATTTTTCAATAGCAAAATCAAAAAAACTTTAATTTTTTTTAATTTTTTTATTATTGCATGTCAAAAAGCGATTTAATAGCGTAGAAATACAGTCTGTGACCGTATGCGCCGGGGTGATTTACGCCCGTAGTAACGATCTCCGCATAGTGCTTGCCTGCATCGACCTCAAGATGAGAGAGCGTGTTGCAATCCGCTACGGGGATACCGTTTTGTGCGCCGTACGCCGCAAGCGCCGCCGCATAATCGTCGTCAAGTCCGCTCGTTGCATCCCAAACGGGGCACGCAGGAATTGAAGTCAAAAGGATTATCTGGGCATTGGGCCACTTTTGCTTAATATAATTTATCATCGGAGTATAGTTTCCGATATACGTTGCAACGGAAAGGCCGGGCTTATTCTGGTCGTTCATACCGAAGCCGATAGTTATAACGTCGGGGTTTGCACCGTTGTTATAGGCCTTTTGAAGCTGTGCAAGTCCCTGCGGTGTAGCTTCGCCGCCGACTGCAAAGTTCTTTACGGTTACGGGGTTTCCGTACTTTTCGGTAATGAAAGTTGCAAATCTGTCAAAGAACGTGTAGCCGGGATTTGCTTCCGCACCTGTGTTGATGCTGTCACCGATAACGAGATATTCGATCTTGTTATTGCTTGCATTAAGCTTATTGATAAACGCTGTGGGCTTTACGGCGTTGTTCGTTTCGTTGATCTCCGCCATAATAGCATCGTAATCGTCGCAGAGCGTGTTATCGAAATCATACGTTACGTAGAACGTATACTCGCGAAGTCCCGGGTTTTGTGCCGCACCGAGAGTATAAGAGCCGTCAGCCGCATCATAGTAGGGATTCTGTGCCGCATCCTTTATAAGAGAGGATGCAGTTCTTCTTATTCTGCCGTTTTTGTAGTCTATCTCATAGTCTACGCCTTCGATAAGATCAACTGACATTGCGCTACCTTCTATGGCTTCATTGCCGTAAATCAGCTGAGACGGAAGTCCGCCTGCGTAAAGCGAGCCGGGAACGATATTGTCAAATCTGAGCTCATGCCAGCCTGTGCCGCCGATGGCAACAGCTTCAGCAGTTTGCGTTGCAGTAGATACAGCCGTCATAGCAGCATCCTTGCCCGTTGCCGCATAGGAGCTGAAAAGTGCAACCTGCTTATCAACCTCATCCTTGTTTTCAGCGCTCTTTATCGCCGCTACAGTAAGGGCAAGTCTTTCCTCAAGGGCAGCTTTACTGCCGTAAGCAATACGCAGCTGCGATGCTGCACGCTCCTTGGCAGAGCCGAGTGCATTCGCTTCAGCCTTGGAAGTCTCAAAGATGTTCGCGCTTATTTCAGCAAGATACGCTTTTTCATCAGCGCAAGCGCCTTCGATGATGCCCACACCGTCAAAATAAATGTTTCCGACATTATTTCCACCAAGATTGAATGACATCGATGTGCAAGCGCCAAGCTCCGCACGAGTGGGCACAGTAAAGGAAATCGCCAGAAGAGTCCAATCAAAGCTGTTACTTGCCACGGTCACATCGTTTAAAGCTACCGATCCGATATTGTATGTGCCTCCGCTCCACGCCTCGCAGAATCTTGCGCTGAGCGTTATCTTCGACTGATTGAAAGAGCTTGTAAGATCCGTGCCCTTTACCCAAGCAAACAGCGTGTAATCCTTGCCGCTTTCCAAGCCCGCGTCGTCAAGTCTTACTCTATAGTAAATAGAATTGTTGCTGTCGCCTTGAGGATTTTTAATAACGAGAGATCTGCTTCCGAACTTTACCTGCTCAGTTGCAAATGCAAACGTCAAGCCGTTATCACCGTTGTTGGGATAATGACCGATAACGTAGTTTGCAGGGTCAACACCGCCGGGCCATGCACCGCCATTGAACGTTACCTTTGAGCTTTCCTCGCTTACCTGCATACGGTTATAGATAGCGTCTGCCGCAGGAGTCGGCTCAGGTGTGGGAATAGTATCAGCGTTATAATGCTCCATTATCTGCTCCTCCGTTACTTCCCCCTCTACGAGAGTAAGACCGTCAATATAAAGCTTACCCGTACCCGTCATGCCGTTATTCATGCAAAGATTTATCCTTAACGCCGTAGCTGTAAGGTTATTGGGATTATCAGCCCATGTAAAGGGTGCGGGGGCTGCCGTAAACGTAGCTCTAAATATAGTCCAGCCCGTTGAAAGCGTCTTTTCCGTAAAAACAACGTTCTGTGCCGTTGAGCCTGTGCTGAAGTTGCCTTCACAATCAATATAAAAGCTTCTTATGGCGTCAACATCTTCAGCATCAGAAAGCTTTGCCGCGAAAAACATCGTATACTTTTTGCCGTTTTCAGTATTTGCATATACATCGATAAACGTTCCCGTGTTTCCCGGTTCAAGACCTATCGTCTCGGAAAGATCATACTGAATAGCTCTTTTGCTTGAACGGAAAAGAGCCTGCTCATCCTTTACAACGGAGAATATCTTCGCCATATCTCCGACAGAACCCAAGTCAGACGTAAACTGCCATGCATAAAGACCATAGTTAGTTGTGCCCCACGGAACAGAAAGTCCGTCGATGGGTATAGCAGTAATATCCTCTTCAGTTACAGGAAGAAGATTCTCAAGGGCGACGGGCGCCTGAGTTGAAATATTCGTTACAAATTTGAGCATACCGAGAACGTCCGTTATGGTAACGCTTCCGTCGCAATCAAAGTCGGCGTGAGCTTTTACTTCGACATTCTCATCTGTAACCTTTTTAAGCAAAAGTAAGATATCGCTGATATCTACGCTTCCGCTTCCGTTGACATCATTCGGCACGCCTGCATATGCATCCGCTTCGAGCTGTACAGCAGGTACAACGAGCGCAAGGCACATGAAAAATGCCAAAACAAGTGAAACAATTTTTTTCATAGTAATAGCCTCTCCTATATATTTTTTGATACATTATACAATATTTTATTGTTTTTTTCAAGTCGTTTTGAAAAAAACATCAGCTGTAAACAGCAAAATAAGCACAAAACCATTATTAAATTTTTCCTCTTTGTATTTTTATGTTAATCACGGTTTTATTTGCACGAGCTTCAACTGTTTCTAATTTACACTTCAATTACAACAGTCTCATTCAGCTTTAGCTCATACTCTTTACCGTTCCATTTCAGCGTTCCTCCTGCCTTTGTCGAGGTCACTTTAAGCTGTTTTTCGTCAAGCTCTACCGAAACCGTGCCGTCACCGACAGGGACTTTTCCGCTGATCTGCTTTAAACCGCCCAGCTTTGGCTCAACCATGAAAGTATCATATCCCGCAGACGTTGCGTACACGCCGAGATAATATCTTCCGAAAAGGTAGATGGGACCTGCTCCCCATGCATGGCACAGAGATTTACCGTATTTGTCGCCATACATTCCGTAATGCTCAGCGCCGTTTTGGTCGGGATTATACTCCTCCCATACCGTCGTCGCGCCCAAATCAAGCATACCGCCCCAATAGTCAGCAACGGTTCTTTCCACCGCCGATAGCTCCCCAAGCTTTGCAAGGGCGTCAAGCTCATAGCCTTCGAAATAAGGCGTCGTTATTTTCGTTACGCTTTCATTTTTCAAAACGTTTTCCAATATACTTTGCTTTTGCTTTTCGTCAGCTATATCGTACATTACGGCAAAAATATTGGCGTGGCGCGTGACGTTTTTCCTGCCCGAGCTGTAGCTGTCGATGAACGCACCTTTTTCCTCGTTCCAATAATACTCGTTCACAAGCTTTTTCAGCTTTCTGCTCTTTTCAGCGTAATCACTTTCGCCGAGCTTTAAAATCTCCGCAAATTCCGCCATGACGGAATAAGCTTTTATAAGAAGCATCTGCTCTGCACACACGGCACCGACCTTATCTATTTCCGACCAATCGATGAACGTCCAATCACCCGGCACACCTTCAATAAAACCATCCGCATTTATGCGTCCTTCGCAAAACTCCATCAGCTTTACAGCCATCGGATATATTTTTCTCAAAAATTCCTTATCGCCGTACGTCATATAATGCTCGTAAAGTGTGATAAACCACAGCAGACTGTAATCGACAATGGTATTTATATGCTGTTCAACGGGCTCCCTGCCCACAAGACCGATGAGCGTTCTTTGCTCGATCTCCTTGTCGGCAAACAAATATCTGTTTATACGTGCACTCTGATAAGCATCACCCGACCACACCCAACGGTCTCTTTTTATTCCGTCCAAAAAGCCTTCCCTGCAATTTAAGTGGAAGGTGTATTTTGCCACGGCACAAATACGCTCAAAAAGCTTGTTATCACAGCTAAAGCATCCCTTTTCGGTAAACGGCAAATATTCGTAATCGGCGCTCACCTGCATTCCGTCCGCGTCGGCGATAATATAAACGTATCTGAATGCTCTTTGCCTTAGTTTATACTCCGTTTTTCCGCATACGCAATCTGTGATATAGCTGTAAGCCGTATCCAGCGCTTCCTCTTCGCTTTCGCCGTAATACAGCTCTATCCGCTTATCCTTGTCTGCATTTGCAATATTCAAATATGCAAAAAGCTCCGTACCGAAATCATACAGCGTGCCCTCGTCCGTTTTCCTTACGCCAACAGGCTCTTTGCGTTCATATGCAAAGGGAAATACCTCGGGATTTTTATCCAAGCTGTCAAAACAGCTTTTATATGCCGCCGCTGTAAACTCGCCCGCAAAATGATTGCAAAGCCACTTGCCGTCGCAATCACACACGTCGCTCTCAATGTAAATGGCAGGCAAGCCTATATTATTGGAAATGTGGATTTCCACTTCGTACGCACCCTTTTCGAGAGTAATATACGTGTCGGAGGGATATCTTTTATTATTGACGGAAATATTTCCGCCGCCGTTTATATGGCAAAAAAGATACCCTTTTTCACACTCGATCCGTCTTACAAATTTCACGTTCATATACGGGCCTTGAAGCTTCCAAACGGCAGGTCTGATATATCCGCGCTCTTCTCTGCGAAGATGCAGGCTCATTATATGGAAAAGCTCATAATCCCCGTAATGCCAAAGCCAATATCCTTTTTTCATACAATTTCTCCTCTTTGATCACTATATCACATTTTTGTAATTCCGTCAATGCGTCAAAGTACGTCGCAATAAACGCCTGCTGCTTTTGAATAGTCTTAAGCCTTGGAAAAATAGTCTATGATATAATTACAGTTTATCATTTTCTCCGCAATCTGACCTTTGGAAAAATAATAGTGATTTGCCGCTTCATATCCGATTGCGGCATTTTTGTTCATCAGCGTCAGCATCTGCCTTGCGATTGCAAGCTCGTTTTCAGCTTCCAAAACAGCATCTGCAAAACGTCCCTCGTCTCTGGCACGGATAAAACGTATTTGGTTAAGCGATGACTTAAAAAGACAGTATGCCGCCTTCGCCATGACAGCTCCCTCGCTGTCATCGTTTTCACCAATCATATTTAATCCTATTTCCCATTTTTGACAAAGCTTTTCAAACTGCGATTCAAAAACATCTATGGGATATATACTTCGCCAGCTTTCCAAATCGTCGTAAGCGAAGCACGTCATCGTTGCTTTATAACTCGTAGC
Organism: Oscillospiraceae bacterium; assembly: GCA_015067075.1. Lineage (GTDB taxonomy): Bacteria > Bacillota > Clostridia > Oscillospirales > SIG530 > SIG530. The sequence continues at coordinate 5,040 of SVND01000012.1, read as the reverse complement.
TCGTTCGAACAGCATATTCGACGGACCTGCATTTTGCGGTCCGCAATAGAGCACATAAACATGAAACGGGAACTCGGAAAAAGCCTTTACAAATTGTTTTTCCGCCTCGGAAATACTGTTATCTATGGATGCAATACTGCATTTTTCATAAAAATGCTTCGCCGCGACAGCAATATTGCGGCAAGGATATCCACCGAGCGTCCAGCTAAGCAGTAAATGCCTGACTCCCTGCCGCTTCAGCTTTGATATATGATCATCTATTGAGCTCGCTACAGGTATGGCCGGAACCGTAGATGCTTCCCAAGTGGTATTTATCTGCACCTTTGCGCCAATTTCCAAGCCGCATTCCTTCGCCAAATCCCACTCTGCGCAAGCACGCTCTCCCGGTCCGATAATGCTCATGGAATAGTCCAGAACGCTTCCGTTTATTCCACCGATTTCAAATGGAATATCAAGCTCGCTTTGTGACATCAGGATAACGCCTTTAGGAAGCTTTCTGATGATTTCCCCGTTATATTCATCCCAGCGCCAGCTCCACGCCATCACTTTAATATCGTCATTCACACGGCGCGCTCCCTCCAGAATGCAACCGACCGTTTCGGAAATAACTTCTCCAATGTTGCGCTCTTTACATCTCGGACAGTTGCACGGATTGAATTCTCCGCCCGAGTGAGAATAGCAATTTGTCAGGTTTTCGGATCGCGTGATCGTGAAAAATCCGCCAATCAGCGGTACTGCACGGCATATCGATTCTACAGCATCCTTCAAATAATCCTGCACAGGCTGTGTAGAGATGCAAAGACAAGCATCCTCTCCGCTTACATGCCCCTTAAGCTCAGGGTGATTTTTAAAAAACTCTATGGGCATACTGCGCGGTTCATTCAGGTATAAATACAGCTTTATGCCGTATTTATCGAGCCGCTTTGTCATGGCTCGCATTTTTTCGAGACGCTTTTCGTATCCCTTTGAAACTTCGGGCGCAAAAGGAAAGCTTGTAAGCTGAGACAGCACACCCTGCGTCCAGATGCCGTTGATACCGAGATCCTGATACGCCTTCAGCTGTTCATCCGGCAAAAACTCTTCGCTGTCCACATCAAATGCGTGCTGATATAATCCCGAAAAAGCGTAGATCATACGCGTGGAAAAACGCTCCTCGCCCGCAAATTCTATTGTCGGAACGTTATACTCAAATTCAAAGGGATGCTTACCCGAAAAATCCAGCGATTGCATCACCTTTTTTATTTCGCGTGTCCTTATTTTTTCTTCCTCGCTAAGCTCGCGCCACTCGACCCTTTCACAGCGTGGCTTATTTTCAAGCTTAATGTTAAGAAAGTCCTCATCTCGCATAATGATCGCGAGCTCTTCTTCATCCATTTCAAGCAGTTCCAACAGCTGCTCATAGGGTAAAATATGCCACATTCTTCGGATGATGGTGACATATCCTCTTTTCATCCATACATTTTTCGGATCATAATCAGGCAGTCCCATATCTTCCGCCGCTTGTCTGACATTGTCAATATCCGTTTTTAAAACCTTTGCAATTTTTTCCATCGGCACATATTCGCATGCCCTGAATATAAAAGCTTGATGCTTCGTTGGAAAATGCGATAAAGCTACAGCTTCTTTTTCTACTGTCGGCAAAGAATAAACCATAATATTCTCCTGAAAAGTCTTGTACTTTAAATCAAATGCTTTACATCCACATATTCGTGATATACCTTATACGTGCCGTTTTCGTTTATCTTAAGCACCGTGCCTCCGTTGAGCTCAGGTGTCCAATAGCAGCCTGCTCCCGTTTTTAGCGAATATATAAGGTCAATACCGTCGTATCGTATGATCCAATTATTCACGTGGTCATGACCGCTTATAATACGCTTTATAATGCCCGTTTTCTTGACGACCTCGTGTATTTTATCATCCGCGGGATAACTTCCAATCCCCTCGTATTGCACGCCGATGCTGTCGGTATAGCCATCATTCCAGCAATCATCGCCGTAGGACTGTCGGAGTGTAACGCTTTTTAAGTCAACGCCGCTTTTATATGCGGCAGCAGATGCCAATCGGTATGAAAAATTCGGTATATGCATTATCAGCGATGCATCCTTACATCCTTTTTGCTTCAACTCATACGCCTGCTCTTCAATCCATCTCGCCTGATTCGGAAGAAGCTTTGCCCATGCAAGCTCTTCCGTTCCGCCATCAGTCGTATAAGGCGCTCTATCATGGGAATCCATCATAAAAATCGCCTTTAAGGGTACGCCATTTTCCTCAATAGATATGACGTAGTTGCCGTTGCCAAGCTCCTTTTCGCCTTTTTCAAATATACAGTTTTTGTACGTCATATATCTTGCGGCAACGCTGTTTACAGTTTCGGCACCGTCTTGGTTATCGTGGTTTCCGAAAACGGGCGCCCATGGAATGCCAAAGCTGTCGAGAAAGTCCGCAAGCATATCGTAAGCGTGATCATGCCCTGCCCAAGCCAAATCCCCCGACACTGTAAGGAGATCGGGCTTTAATCTTTTCACAAGCTCCTTTACCGTATATTCCAATATGCTTCTGTTGCTGTGTCCCTCAGCCCATTCGTCGTTTGAAAGCTGTGTGTCCGTCAAATTCAGCACCGTAAAATCCTTGCCGATTTCTTTTATTAACCTTTTCATAAGTGATGCTCCCATAATCAGTAAACTAATAATAACATTATAGCATAAAACGCCGCACTTTTCAATCCGCTCAAATACAATTTCGCAAAACAGATAGCCTTATGAAATAAAACATTTTTTACACAAGCAAAAAAGCAGTCCAAAGGACCACTTTTTTATCACACAGAATATTTCTCCGCAAATTCAATTATAGGAGCATTATCTTCCAATCCGTGAGGATGATGGCCGCAGTTTTTCTTTGCTATCGCCGCTATAATACCGCCGTTTTCGCGATAATACCTTTCAAGCACCGCTCCGTTTTCATGATACGGAACGACATCATCATTATCACCGTAAACTAATATAATAGGTATATTATTATTCAGAAGCAACGGCATTTTATCTATTGGGTGCTCCCTGTAAAAAGTAAGCTGTGACAGCGTTATTCCCGTTGCATCTATAAATTCCTGCATCATATCTTTTTTCAAGGTACTGACTCCCGCAGGACAGGAAAGCAAATTCATAACAGGTGCATCCAGATAAAGCGCGGATACGAATTGAGGATATTTCGCGGCAAATTTGCAGGCAATAAGACCGCCGCAGCTCATTCCAACGGGAATACATTTTGTATAAAGCCCATATTTTTCATGTAAATGCTCTGCAAAACGCTTTTTAAGATCAAGGTCTTCATCAATACACCACCGTGTGACGTTTTTGATATATGCAAGATGCCAGCCTCTTTTCAGCATTTCAATTTCAAATTCAGGAAAAGCATCAAAATATTCCGTTTTAAACAGCCAATTTTTATTTTCATTCGGTTGTTTCGGAAAAACAAGGATAGCTTCTCTGCCTTCAAATAAAAAATCAACTCGGTTAAATCCGTTCCATAGTAACTCTTTCATAAAAATTTTCCTCTCACAAGCAGTTTAATCTTCCTGCTTATTCTGTTTATGGGCAAGCTGATAAAATGCCACTGCGGAAGCGGCGGCAACATTCAGCGAATCAACACCGTGATACATCGGTATTTTCACGGTAAAATCGCATTCGTATATGGTTTTGTCGGAAAGGCCGTCGCCCTCCGTGCCCATAACGACTGCAAGCTTCTTTTCGGCAATCAGCCTTTGATCGCTGATAGAAAGAGAGTTATCCTTAAGCGCCATAGCAACCGTTTTAAATTCCATCGATTTTATTTCATCAAGGCTGTCGTCAGGTAAAAACGTCCACTCGATCTGAAACACCGTGCCCATACTGACTCTCGCGGCACGCCTGTAAAGTGGGTCGGAGCAGCCTGGGGTAAGGAGCACCGCATCCATGCCGAGCGCCGCCGCCGAGCGGATTATAGCACCCACATTTGTGGGATTCATAACCTTATCAAGTATAACTATTCTGCTTTTGTTTTCACATATCTCCTTAACAGTCGGCAAGCGTTTCCGTCTCATGGCACACAGCATACCTCGCGTAAGCTTAAAGCCTGTCAGCTGTGTCAAAACATCAAATTCCGCACAAAAAACAGGCACATCTTTTGTTCTCGCAAGAATATGCTTACCCTCATCCTCAATATGCTTTTTTTCCATAAGAAAGGAAACGGGTTCGTATCCGCCGTCAAGCGCTCGTTCAATAACCTTCGGGCTCTCCGCTATAAATAAGCCTTTTTCGGGAAACTCCCTGTTTAACAGCTGTACCTCGGACAGCCGCGCATATACATCAAGCTCAGGTGCAAGAAAATCCGTTATTTCAATAATTCTGTTCATGATATTCTCATCTTTGCCTTTTTAAACATTTGTAGTAAATATTATATCACACCTTGCCTGTTTTTTCAATATTTATTCTGTGTAGCAAATTTAAAAACAAAAGACACCTTAAGGGTGCGTACTCTTAAGGACAGTTTTAGAGTACACCACCTACCGACAGAAAATCATAACCACCAGTAAACTGGTGGTTTGCACAGCCCCTGGAAGGGGCAATTACTGGCCTAACCCCTGAAAGGGGTACAGAAATTTGGCACCGCATTACCATCTCAGGCAGCCGCTCTCGTGCGGCTGTCTATTTTTTGCCTACTTATTCTTGCTACCCGTAAACGGGTCGGTGTACTCTTTTATGCTGCGCGAATCCGCGGCATAATCCTCTTCCAACTGATTTCGGATGTATTCTGCTATGACCTTTTTATTTTTACCCACTGTGTCTACATAGTAGCCGCGGCACCAAAAATTTCTCGATCCATACTTATATTTTAGATCCGCATGGCGATCAAAGATCATCAAGCTGCTTTTCCCCTTGATAAATCCCATAAATTGTGCTATACTTATATATGGTGGGATACTCACAAGCATATGAATGTGATCTGGGCATGCTTCTGCTTCAAGAATTTCCACATCTTTCTGTTCACACAACTTACGCAGAATCT
>SVND01000073.1 GCA_015067075.1 Oscillospiraceae bacterium | reverse complement strand
GATTCCTTGTGTGTAGTTCTTAAACTTTTGTCCTTTTGTAGCCATAACAAAAACCTCCTATGGTACCATTATACCATAAGAGGTTTTGTCTTTTTTCTTTTTTGTGAACTAAACGGGGTTCACTTCAGATCTGTCCTTTTTTCATGCTCATATTGTATAGCTGTTATTTTTATATAAGTCCTATAAGTATACCTAAGATAGCGCCGCAGATGACCTCGATGGGCTTATGGCCCAAAAGCTCCTTCAGCGTCTTTCCGTAATCAATGCGCTCTTCCTTATTGTTCATCAGCACCACGATTTTGTTGATGACCTTCGCCTGCTCTCCTGCCGCACGGCGAACACCCGTCGCATCGTACATTACAATAAGGGCAAGAGTTGTACAAATGGCAAAGTACGGCGAATTAAAGCCGCATTCACGTCCTACGTTGAGCATCAGCGTTACAACTATCGCCGTATGGGAGCTGGGCATTCCGCCTGCACCGATAAGACGGCGAGCATCAAACCTTTTTTGCCGCACGAGTACAAGGAAAGTTTTAATTACCTGGGCAGTAAACCATGAAAGCACGGACATCCATAGTATTTTATTGTCTAATAATTCAAAAAACCAATTCACGTTTATTTATTCCTCTCATAAAGCATATCGGCAAGCTCAGCAAGAAATTGCGGTTTTTCAAACACATCAAGGGTATTTTTCGCCTTCTGTGTCAGCTCAAACGCCATTTCTCTCGCTTTTTCAAGTCCGTACAGCGTTACATAGTTCGTTTTATTATTATCAGCATCGCTTCCGATGGGCTTTCCGAAAACCTCGGCATCGCCCACAACGTCAAGAATATCGTCAATTATCTGAAACGCCTGACCGATACAGCTTGCGTAAAGCTCAGCGGCTTTTATCTGCGTTTCATTTGCGCCCGCCGCAATACATCCCATAACAGCCGCCGCTTTTATAAGCGCGCCCGTCTTAAGCTCGTTGAGTCTGTTCACCGTTTCAGCGGAGCTTTCCTTGCCCTCGTTTTCCATGTCAATTATCTGACCGCCGATCATTCCGTAAACACCTGCCGCACCTGCAAGCACTCTGCCTGCTTCAATGGCTGTTTTTGCGCCCACAAGCTCCACGGTCTCTTCAGAAAACACTGCTTCGTAGGCTCTGTTCAAAAGCCCATCGCCTGCTAAAACAGCAGTTGCCTCGCCGTATACCACATGGTTCGTCGGTCTGCCGCGGCGCATATCGTCGTCGTCCATACAAGGCAGATCGTCATGTATAAGCGAATACGTGTGTATAAGCTCGATCGCCGCCGCAAAGGGCAACGCCTTTTTTTCATCGCCGCCAAGTGCACTGCAAAATCCAAGCACAAGGGCAGGTCTGATACGCTTACCGCCTGAAAAAAGGCTATATCTCATGGAGTCGAAAACAGTATTTTGCAAAAGACCGCTCTCCTGCTTTACTATCTGACCGAGCTTCTCCTCCGTTATGGCTGTATATCTTTCTAAGGTCTTATTCAGCATCGCCGTCGTCCTTTCCTCCGAAATCGACCTGCTCCATTTCGCCGTCAGATGATGTAGTAAGCATAGTCACCTTTTGCTCTGCCGTATTCAGCGCTTTATTGCAAAAATCAGCAAGCTTCACGCCCTCTTCAAACAGCTTGAGCGCTTCGTCAAGGGGACTATCGCCTGCTTCAAGGCTTTTTACGATCTCCTCAAGGCGCTTCATTGCGCTTTCAAATGTCATTTTTGCCGCCATTACATATCCCCCGTTTGCTCTATAGTTATAGCTTTGATATTTCCGTCAGCAACTCTTACCGTTATTTCATCACCTGCGGAAACGTCGTTTTTACTTTTAATTATTTTTCTATCGGTCTGCGCAATAGCGTAGCCCCTTGCCAAAACCGCCAGCGGACTTAAGGCATCAAGCTTCGCCGCCGCTCTCGTGAAACGCTCACGCGCCATTTTTTCCTTAAGCGCCATTGCCGCGCTCATTCGTCTTGTCAGAAATTCCACGTTCATCCGTCTGTCTTCAATAAGATAGATGGGGTTTTGAAGCACCTTTCGCGATGCTAAAAACTGCGTTTTCTGACGGTATACCTGAATTTTTTTGCTTACGTCGGAAACAAGCCTCGTTTTCACGTTCTGAAGCTTTTGAGCAAGCTCCGCACATGACGGCACTGCAAGCTCCGCCGCCGCCGACGGTGTCGGAGCGCGCATATCCGCCGCAAAATCGCAAATTGTAAAGTCCGTTTCATGGCCGACGGCTGAAATAACGGGCACATTGCACGATGCAACCGTTCGCGCCACGTTTTCATCGTTGAACGCCCACAGATCCTCAATGGAGCCGCCGCCGCGCCCCACGATAAGCACGTCAACGCACCTTGTGTCGGAAAAATACTGAACAGCCTTAGCTATCTGCGGCGCCGCCTCGGCACCCTGTACGGCGCTTGGATACAAAATTATCTGCGCCAGCGGAAAACGCCGTCCCATTACGTTGATTATATCGCGAACAGCCGCGCCCGTCGGTGACGTAACAACGCCGACACGGGTAGGTGTTTTCGGCAAGGCACGCTTTCTGCTTTCGTCAAAAAGCCCTTCCGCCGCAAGCTTTGCCTTAAGCTGTTCATATGCGAGATAAAGTGCACCTACGCCGTCGGGCTGGATATCCTCAAGGTATATCTGATACTGCCCGTCGCGTGGAAACGCGGAAACTCTGCCCGCAACGATGACCTTCATGCCGTTTTCGGGGCGGAATTTAAGACGCGAGGTATTTCCACGGAACATTACGGCGCGGATAAGGGAGTTTTCATCCTTGAGTGTCATATAAAAATGCCCCGTCTTATGCGCCGTGAAGTTTGATATTTCACCTCGCACGGACACCAGCTCCAAATGCGGATCGCTGTCGATTATATGCTTTATGTAATTGTTAAGCTGTGTTACCGTTATAGTTTTTATCTCAGCCATATTACACCTTATAATTCGTACTATATAATAGTATAGTATACCATATAAATATAAAATTTTCAACAATAATTTTCCTTAATTCATTCAACTATTGACAACGCTTTTCAGGTGTGATATAATTAATATAATAAAGTAAAGGACGTATCAATATGAAAGACTTTCTCGCATTTATCTCCAATAACCCACTGCTGGCAGTTTTTGTCTGCATTGCACTCGGTTACTGCTTCGGAATGATAAAAATTCGCTCTTTCTCCTTTGGCGCAACCATCGGCACTTTGCTCGTTGGCTTTATTTTAAGCAGATTTGTTACCTTTACTATCCCTGGCATAATGGAAACTGTTTTCTCCATTCTTTTCTGTTTTACTATCGGCTACGAAGCAGGTCCCGCCTTTTTTAAAAGCCTGCGCTCAAACGGTGTTAAATTTGTGATCCAGTCCGTTTTCTTCTGCGCTATCGCTTTTATATTTTTATTCGTACTCGGTATCGTTGGTATTTTAGATCACAACTCCGTCATCGGCATGGCGGCAGGCGCTTTAACTCAATCCTCAATTCTGACCGCCGTTGAAACAGGAGCTAACGCTTCCATCGTATATGCCGTTACCTACATATTCGGCATGGTCATTGCGATCCTTTTTGCAACGGTTTTAGGACCTTTTATTTTACGCACCACACCTCAAAAAGCTGTAAAAGAAAAGCTTTCTAAATCTAAATCCAAAGCTCATGTACAAGAACTTGAGCATATAACAGTTTCACCCATACGTTCCCGCGCATTTTCAGTCAATGAAGGCTCGTCAAATATCGGTGCTACAGTTGAAGAAATTGAAAGCAAATACGGCTGTGATCTTCAGATCGCAAAGATATTCAGACAGGATAAGGAGCTGAAATTCGATCCTTCTACCGTAATTGAAGTCAATGATATCGTCGTTTTGATAAGCTCCGTTGAAAACCTTATAAGCATCGACGACGAATATATGGCAGAGCTTTCCGACAGAAAATATACGGACATTGAGCTTGTCAACAAAGAGATATTCGTCACCGAGCATTACGACGGAGCGCTTATCTCCCTTTTAAGCAGTTATGGAATCGTCCTTATCAAAGCCACCTTACGCGGAAAAGCTTTAGCCGTAACGGAAGATACGCTCATTCAAAAAGATATGTGTATCACCGTATCAGGTGTCCGTTCATCCATAAATACAGTTGCCGATAAGATCGGTTATGTAAAAGAAGCAGGTATTTCAACTGACGTTCCCTTCGTCTTTATTGCACTTGCCGCCGCTATCGTTATCGGTTCTATCAAATTCGGCAGTTTTTCCTTCGGCGGCAGTACCTGCGCGCTGATAATCGGTCTTCTTTGCGGATGGTATAACAATCGCAGTCCTAAAACAGGCAAATTTCCCGAAAGTGCAAGATGGTTTTTAAAGAGCGTCGGTCTCAACCTTTTCATTGCCGTGAAAGCCTTGACCACAGGCGCATTCGCACTTGATGGAAAAATGCTTTTGCTTATTGGAATCGGAGTTGCCGTAACGCTTGTCCCCCATGTCGTAACGCTGCTGTTCAGCAAATACGTTCTGAAAATGGACAACGCCGATATTTTAGGCGGACAATGCGGCAGCGGCACTTGCACCGCCGCTTTGAATGCGCTCACCGACACGACGGGAAGCTCTGCTTTTACAACAGCTTTTGCAACCACAAACGCCATTTCAAGCATTTTATTAACCTTGGTCGGCGTTTTGCTCGCAGGACTTATCATATAGCTTAATTTACCCACCACAAACGCAATCCAACAACGAAAAAAATCAGCAGATATTCTCTGCTGATTTTTTGTTAAAACTATCTTTTCTGTTCAATGAGCCAATTAAACAGATCTTCCTTCTCGTACGCATTTACCCATGCATCGTGATAAACGCCTTTGTATATGGTGAGCTTTGCGTTACCGCCTGCTCTGTTGATTGAATTTACCATAACCTCGGAATACATAGGCTCAACACAGTCGTCCATATCGCCGTGGAACGCCCAAACGGGTGTTTTACCGATGCACGGCGCACGCCAGCTCATACCGCCGCCGCAAATCGGTGCAAGAGCCGAGAAATATCCCGGGAAGGTCACACCCATCTCCCAAGTGCCAAAGCCACCCATGGAAATACCCGTTATGGATATACGGTCCTTATCCACGTTATATTCGTCGGCGACCTTGTCGATAAGTCGCTTTACAGCGTAAACCTGACTGTTCCATACCATGTCGTATTTGCATTGGGGCGACAGCGTTACGGCACGCACAGGGCTTTCTTTATCGAAAAATCTCGGCACACCGTGTACCTTAACAAGGTCAACGTCATCTCCGCGCTCGCCTGCGCCGTGTAAAAACACGATAAGCGGAAGCTGTTCTTTCTCCCTGTCGAAGTTTTCGGGCGTTGAAACAAGATATTTAAAGCTTTTTTCCGTGTCAACGGTATCCTGATAAAAATACGCTTTTTGCATAGCAATACCTCTTTTGTTTTTTTATCAGTATATCACATTTTTCTGTTTTTTTCAATAGCTTTCTATATACAAATTGTTGCCCAGTTTAATGTACAATATTGCTTTACTCCGCCTCGTACATAACAAGCTCACTTGTCAGCGCACCGCCTAAATGCACGGTAACGCCTTTTGTCTCGAGCTCGTAGCCCGAAAGCTTGCATACAGCGCCGCTGTTATCAAAGGTTACGCGGTACGTTTTCGCCATATCAATTCCGCGAAGCTTTACGTTTATGCTGTCGCTTTCCGCCTGTGACAGGCGGAAAATTCCCGTAATACCGCGAGAGCCGTCCTCATCGTCCATTTCAAGCACGCCGTAGCCCTTGGCGTAATTGCCCGTAAGCTCGGGGGTATGATGATAAATGTTTGATTTTCCGATAAATTTGCGAACGAAATTCTTATAAATATCGGTGTTGTGTCTTATGGCTTCGATCTGGCGCGGATTGTGAAGCGCTCCGCGGGGAGTTATACCGCCGATAGACATATACGCAAACATGAGATTGCGCATTTGCGTGTTTATCTCCGCCGTTTGGAACGAGCCCTGACCGCCCACAAGTCTGTTGATAAATTCAGGCGGAAGCGCCATGGACAAGCCGTTGGTAATACGGAATGCATTGGGATGAAGCTGGAAATCAGTTATCCACGTTTCCGTAAAGTTTTTCATCATGCCCACGTCCGTGCGTCCGCCACCGCCTGCGCAGTTTTCAAAAATAACATTTGGGAAACGCTTGCGAAGGCGCTCATAGATCTCGTAAACAGCCTGATAGTGACGCATACAGATGTTTTCAACGTAGCCGTCACGCTCGTTTATATTTATAGTATCAAGATGTCCTACGTTCCAATCAAGTCTGTAAAAATCAAGCTGATATTCCTCAATGCATCTTGCAATTTCATTTTCCATCCAAGCTCCGCACTCGGGGTCTGACACCTTCAAAAGACCTGCCGTATTAGGCGTTTGCTTATACTGTGTCTCGATCCATTCGGGATGCTCCCTGAACACCTTTGAGCGCGGACCGATACGCTCCGCATCGAGCCACATACCGAATTTAAGTCCTTTTTCGCGGCATTTTTCGCGCACCTGGGCAACGCCGCTCGGGTATCTGTTTCTGTTTTCATGCCAATCGCCGCAGCATACCCACCAGTCGTTTTCACAAAACGGCTCGAGATACCATCCTGCATCTATCCAGAAAAGCTCTGCACCTATCTGCTCGGCGTAATCCACCGCCGTGAGCGTTTGCTCAAGGGACATATCGTATTCAGGTCCGATCGCCGCATGGATAAGACAGCCGTTTGGCGTATTGCTGATAACGCTCTTTCTTAAATGGCGGTGCATACTATTTACAGCGTTATCAAGTCCGCCGAAAACTGCACCCAAATGGATAGCCGGACACGCCCATGTTTCCCCAGCCTCCACCATGCGGATGGGAGCAGGCACGTCCACAGCCACCTTCATTGCCAAAGTCGTATAGTTGTCGTTTTCGTTTTTGTAGTCAAATTCAAAGGCATAACCGCCCGACCATGCAAACTGACCGATAAAGCACTCGCCCGTTACCTGATTTTCCAAAATAAACATGGGATGGCGGTGTCTGTCGCGTCTGTATCTGCCTGCAACGGTGAAAATACCATCGGGAAGCGTCTGCCACTTGAAATTACCCTCGCGGCATGATGAGCTGTCGGCGAAAAATCCAACGCGGTAAACGTCTGTTTTCTCCGAAAGCATAAACTGCAGGCTCGACATACATTGCACGCCGCCTGCGATGGGCGCTATGGCACTTACGGCGGCAGGTGCGCTGCCTGCGTTTTCAATTTCAATATGGCGCTCGATGACGGGTGTGCCGTCAAGGCGCGTTACGATATGTACTTTAACGGGGCGCACGGTATGGGCAAGAGTTACTCGCGCCGTTTTTGCACCGCACGCTTCTTCCGTTACGGTACAGCCCTCGTATTTGAAATGGGAGCAAAGAGATTGACCGTCAACCACTGCCTCAAAGGAGGACGGCGCACCCATAGCGTTATAGTTAAGATAAGGCGGCGCGGGATTGGGATTTGCCGCCATCATGTAGCCCGACGCATTATA
>SVND01000072.1 GCA_015067075.1 Oscillospiraceae bacterium | reverse complement strand
ATAACACAATAAAGCAATAAAATAATATCAAAGCAAAAAAACTATCGTAGACACCTCATCCGTCAGCTAAAGCTGACACCTTCTCCTCAAGGGGAAGGCTCTTTCCACGCCGTTGTTTTCGGACAGTCGAGATGCCTGTCCAGTAACGCCTTCTCCGTCACAGCTACGCTGTGCCACCTGTCTCGCTGCGGCTCGGTCACGCTCGCGTTCTGACAGTCGCACAGGACTGTCATTCATTGCGTTCGCGCCGCTTCGCTACCCAAAGGGCGAGGCTTTTTCCACGCGATACTTTTGCACAGAGACGCCTGCCTCTACGGGGGATAAAATTACACCGAAAACCTTTGAAAAAGAAAGAACTCTTGACAAACGGATATAATTGTGATATCATATCGCCAAATACAGGATGATATGACGGCTGATTCCTGTACGTCAGCAGAGCAGACGCTCAGGCGTTTACCAAGACCATAATCGGCAAGAGCGAGGCGATATAAGAAATTATTATGAGACGTGCATATTATACAGATAGACTCGTTATGAAAATGCTCACATCCGAGGATGTGGACGACGTTATGGCGTTTCTCGTGAAAAACCGCAGCTTTCTTGAGCCCTTTGAGCCGAAAAAGCATCCGCAGTTTTACACAAAACGCTATCAGCGTTGGAATTTGGACGAGGAATTTGACGCCATATGTAAGGGCGAAACGCTCCGCCTTTGGCTTTTCAGGCGCGGAGCTTGCGGCGACGGTATCATCGGCGCGGTGGCGCTCAACAACATTCTTTACGGCTCTGTTTCAAGTGCGTATATCGGTTATAAGCTGGACGAGGACTGTCAGGGGATGGGATATATGACGGAGGCTGTCAATAAGGCTGTGTCCATAGCCTTTGACGAGCTGGGGCTTCACCGTGTGGAGGCTGATATAATGCCGCGCAACGCAAAATCCATAAGCCTTATTGAACGGTGCGGCTTTGTGTATGAGGGTACGTCGGAAAAGCTTCTTCAGATAAACGGCGTTTGGGAAGACCATCTGCGCTATGCAATATTAAACAGAAAAATGGACTGAATAAGGAGATATGATACGAAAAAAACGCGTCATATCTCTTTTAATGTACAAACACAGTCAATTTTTGCATATTATCAGGCGTTTTTTGCTCTTTTTTTGTTATAAAATATGGTATATAATTATATTACTCAATATAAGGAGAAAAAAGCTATGAAAATGACATTTAGATGGTACGGAGAGAGCGATCCCGTAACACTCGAAAAGATACGTCAGATTCCCGGCATGACAGGCATTGTTTCCGCTGTTTACAGCGTGCCTGTAGGTGAAGTCTGGGGCGAAGAGCATATCGAGCGTATCCGTAAAGCCGCAAATGATGCAGGGCTTGAGTTCGAGGTCGTTGAAAGCGTACCCGTACATGAAAGCATAAAGCTGGGTGACAGCGATGCACCGCGCCTTATCGAAAATTATTGCGAGAATATCAGACGCTTCGGCAAAGCGGGTGTAAAGGTTATTTGCTATAACTTCATGCCTGTTTTTGACTGGCTCAGAAGTGAGCTTTCCCGCGAGCTTGCTGACGGTTCAAATGCGCTTGCATATGAAAATGCCGAGGTTTTGGCTCTTGATCCGTCTGTGAGCGAGCTTTCCTTGCCGGGCTGGGATGAAAGCTATACAAAAGGTCAGCTTATGGAGCTTTTGGAAAAATACAAGCAGATAGACAGCGAAAAGCTGTGGGAAAATCTCCATGCGTTTTTATCGAAGGCAGTACCTGCGGCGGCTGAGGCAGGCGTTTCACTTGCCATACATCCGGACGATCCGCCATGGGGTATTTTCGGCTTGCCGCGTATAATTTGCAGTGAAGCTGACATCGACAGATTTCTTAAGCTTGTGGATATGCCTGAAAACGGTCTTACATTCTGCACAGGCTCTCTTGGCGTATCACCTGACAACGATATTCCCAAAATGGCGGCGAAATATGCCAAAATGGGCAGGATACACTTTGCCCACCTGCGCAACATCTTAATTACGGGTGAGCGTTGCTTTGAGGAGTCGGGCCACCTTAGTGCAAACGGCTCGCTTGATATGGATGCCATAGTAAAGGCACTCAAATTCAATGGCTTTAAGGGCTATATCCGCCCTGACCACGGAAGAATGATCTGGGGCGAAACAGGCAAGCCGGGTTATGGACTTTTTGACCGTGCACTTGGTGCGGCATATATAAACGGACTTTGGGAAGCTAGCAAGGAGGGCTGATAAATGGGAAAGCTTGACGGAAAGGTAGCTGTAGTTACAGCGGGCGGCGGCGTGCTTTGCTCCTGCTTTGCAAAGGAGCTTGCGGCAAACGGCGCGAAGGTTGCCGTTTTGGACTTGGACGAAAAAGCGGCGCAGGAAACTGCCAAGGCGATATGCGAGGCAGGCGGCGAGGCTATCAGCATCGCTGTAAACGCGCTTAAAAAGGAAAGCCTTGAAAGCGCACGCGAGCAAATACACAGCAAATTCGGTAAATGTGATATTCTTATAAACGGTGTCGGCGGAAACAGTCCGCGTGGAACGACCGATAAGGAATATTATGAGGATGGCGATATTGACCTTGAAAACGTGAAAACGTTTTTCGACCTTGAGCCTGAAAATCTCGGCTTTGTTTTTAATATCAACCTCATTGCGGTCATGCTTACAACTCAGGTTTTCGCTCAGGATATGCTTGGCAGAGAGGAATGCACCATCGTCAATATATCATCCATGAACGCATTCAGACCTCTTACAAAGATTCCGGCATACAGCACGGCGAAGGCGGCTGTATCAAACTTTACACAGTGGCTTGCCGTTCATTTTGCAAAGCAAGGCATTCGTGTAAACGCAATAGCACCGGGATTTTTCGTAACGAAGCAGAACAAAGACTTGCTTTACGATGCAAACGGCAACCCTACGGCGAGAACGGGAAAAATACTTGCCGCAACGCCGATGGGACGGTTTGGTCAGGCGCAGGAGCTTTTGGGAACGCTTATGTGGCTTGTTGACTCGAAAGCATCCTCTTTTGTTACAGGTATTGTCGTACCTGTTGACGGCGGATTTTCCGCATATTCGGGCGTATAAAATTAAAAAAGGATTAACGGGAGCTGTAAATCTGCGGCTTCCGTTTTTTTGTTGCAACAAAAAGCCTGCCCTCGCATATTATGTACTGAGCGAAAAGCATCACAAAGAAAGACGGTGAATAAATGACACTTAATGAAAAGCTGTCAAAGCAGCTTCGCGGATATAGCGAGGAACAGGTGAACAAGATAGCAAAAACTGCGCTGGACAGCATTGAAAACGACGCGTCAAATGTGCAGAAGCTTTTGTCGGACAAGAAAAAGATGAGCAAGATAACGGAGCTTTTGAGTGAAGAGGACAGAAAGAAGGTAAATGAATTTTTGTCCGATGAAAAAAAGATAGAAAAGCTTATAAGGTCGGGCAAGGCGGAAAAGCTGCTTAAGAAATTCATGGAGGAATGATTTAAATGGATAACGGGCTGTCGGAGCTTTTGCAAGGGATAGATATTGAAAGGCTGAAGGAAAAAGCAGGCCCGCTTTTGGCGGCGCTGACGGAGCATGGGGAGAGTGGGGAAGAAACGGAAAGCGAAGAAAAAACAGAAACAAAAGCATTGACCGAGTCCTTTGCGCCGCTTATGTCCATGCTCGGTGCCGAGTCGGGAATGAAGCTTGACCCTATGATGCTCAGTAAACTTGCGTCGGCGCTGAACGATAAAAGGTCAAAAGACTCTGTACAGCTGTTATATGCGTTAAAACCCTTTTTAAGTGAAAAAAGGAGCGAAAAAATGGCGAGCGCGGTGAACATATTAAGAATGACGAGTATGCTCAGAGGTATGAACGATATTGAAAAGAAGTGATCGAGGAGAGAAATATGGCAAAAAGTTATTATTCAAAAAAGCTTGACCGAGTCATTTCCGCCCGCCACAATATAGACAAATGGGAGGTAGACAGGGCGGAGCATGAAGCGCTGACGCCTGTCCCGTCAGGCTATAGCGGAATGCACGATTTTGCGCAAAGTAAAAGTGAGCAAATAAGGGAAAAGGATAACGCCGACATAAAGGAGCAAAAAGCGGAAAGCGGTATTTTGGGCAAATTTGCCCTTGACGATATACTTTTAGCAGCACTGATACTGATTTTATTGTCTGATGAAAATAAAAACACAGAGCTTATTTTAGTCCTTGCCTTTTTGCTCATAACAGGGCTTGAATAATTGAATATAAAAGGCTCTCGCAAACTGTTTTTCAGTCCGCGAGAGCTTTTTAATCAAAAAAATTGTATTGACAAAGAGGCTATTGTCTGCTATAATTTTTACATAAGCAAATGTGCTATAGGCGTAAATTTGTTTATACAATGCGTTTTCAATGACAAATAACTTGACTGAATGAAAAGGAAGTGCCTTCATGAAGAAAAGAACGGTAATCGGAACGAACATTGCAAACTTCAGAAAAGAAAAAGGTATAACACAAAAACAGCTTGCGGAGGCATTGGGCAAAAAAGTGCAGACCGTTTCAAAATGGGAACAGGGAATCAGCTATCCCGAAGTAATGCTTTTTCCGCAAATAGCCGCCTATTTCCGCATCTCCATTGATGAAATATTCAACGGAAGAAAGGTCAGAAAAAAGCGTGCACCTAAAAAAGCAGTTCAAGAAGAAAGTATTGCAGAAGAAATTGTCGCAGAAGAAAATACTGCGTCCGAAAGCAAGCCCGAATAGTTCAAAAAAGCAGAGAATGTAAAAATTCTCTGCTTTTTTATCACTTTTTAAAAAGTTCCTGTATGCCAACGTAAAAAAGCAAGAGCGCGAAGGCTTTTTTCAGCAGGGCAACGTCTATAAAGGCGGCGATAAGACTGCCTACGACGGCGGAGAAGACACCTATCAAAGCACATCGTAAAAAGAGCTTTTTTTCAATAAATCCGTTTTTAATGTGCATGGGAAGGGAAGAAAGGGCGCTGGGAAAGAAAAAAAGCAGGTTTATACCTTGTGCAACAGTCTGCTCGAAGGAGCGAAAAAGCGTGAGAAAAATTATCAGAACGCTTCCTCCACCGAGCCCCATGCCTGCTATAGCTCCGCAAAGAATTCCTATTAAAGTATCAACAAAAAAATCCATAATCAGCTTGTAAACATTCTGACAGCGGCGTAAAGAGCAAACGCGCCGAAAGCACGCCTGAGCCATTTATCGGGAAGCTTTTTAAGCAAAAATGAGCCCAACGCACCGCCTATTGCACCGCCCAATAAATATCCCCAAATGCCGCCCTGTGTAAACGTGCCTTTTATGGCGTAGACAATAACGCTGACGACGGAAATAGCGGCAATTACGGCGACGGAGGTAGCCTGCGCGTGCTTACTGTCGAGACCACACCTTTTGAAAATCGGCACGAGAACAAGTCCTCCGCCGGAGCCTAAAAGTCCGTTTATAAGTCCTGCTCCAAGCCCTGCTAAATAGTGGGGCGATTTTTTATCCATGTTTTCTCCTTTAATTTTATATCTACCTTATATGATTTCATATAAAATTCAAAATAAACATAAAATATGAATAAAAGCGAATATAAAAGGAGGAACAGGCTTGAAAGACAACTTGAAAAAGCGATTACGGATGAAAAAAACAGCTATACAGGTGGCAAAGCTTTTTGATATACCGACCGACGTTATGTCGAATTTACCTACAATACAGCTTTTCGGTGACAGGAAGATTATTTTTGAAGGTGTAAAAAGCGTTGCGGAATACGGTACGGAGCGAATAGCGATGGCGTCGGGAAAGCTGAAAATATCGGTGAGCGGAAAAGAGCTTGATATACGGTATATTGACGATAAAAGTGCGGTGATAGAGGGAAAGATCAACGCAGTTGAGCTTGAAAGGAGAAGAAAAAATGATACTGATTGAGCTTTTGCGGTGGATATTAGGGGTTGTCACGGTGCGTATAAGCGGGGGCAATGCCGAGCGCTTTATAAATTTGATGACAAGTGAAAAAACAGAGTTTTGGAATATTAAAAAATCTGAAAGGGGCGTGGAATTCTCAATAGGGATAAAGGATTTTAAAAATCTGAAAAGACTGCATCGCCGCTCAGATGTACATATTAAAATATTAAAAAAGCAAGGCTTGCCCTTTTTTGTAAAAAGGTATAAAAAGCGAATAGGCTTTGCGGCCGGAGTGCTGTCGTTTGCGGCGATAATGGTGTTTTTATCGTCGATGATATGGACAGTGCGCGTATCTGGCTGTGACAGCGAGCTTGAGGAAAAGGTACGCGCCGCCCTTTACGGGCAAGGCGTAAAGCCGTTTTCATTTAAAAGCGAGCTTGATGTGGCACAGATACAGCGAAACGTGATGCTTGAGGTGGATGAGCTTTCGTGGATAGGTATAAATATGAAAGGCTCGGTGGCAGACGTTGGCGTGCGACGGCGTGAAGCACCGCCTCAGATAGACGATGTAACGACGCCGCGCAATATCGTTGCCGCCGAGGACGGTGTTATCGAGGAGATATGGGTAAAAGCGGGCGAGGCTGTGGTGAAAAAAGGGGACAGCGTGAAGAAAGGTCAGCTTTTGGTCAGCGGAGTTGTGGAGGGCGCGAAAAGCGGAACCGTATATTACGTTGCGGCAAGTGCCGATATCCGTGCAAGCACGGCGGCAAGAGTTGAAACCGTGCAAATGTATACGGAAACGGTGAAAGCGCCGACGGGCAGAAGCTGCGCAAGGCGTGTTTTATACGTGGGTGATATGGCGATAAACCTTTATCTCGGAAAAGACGTGCCCTATGACGAGTATGTGGCGGTCGAGGATTGGGGCAAGGTGAAGCTGGGCTTTAGCGAGGCAAAAATGAAGGTGACGGAGTATTACGAATCCTGCGAAAAGCCCGTGCAGATAAGCGCAGAGCGCGCGGAAACGCTTGGGCGCACTAAAGGCAATGCGGAGGTGGCAGAGTATTTATCGAAATACAGCGAGCCGATGCTGCTTTATCAGAGCACAAATATATTCAAAGGTGCAAAAAGTCTGACGATACAAAATGAAATTGAGTTTTCTTTTAATATTGCTTCCATTATTCCTATTGATATTTCCGAATAAATAAGTTATAATATAGGTATGATTTGATAGGAAGTGATGTTATGGCTGAAAAGCTTGTCGCAGTGGACAGAATGGATCAGATAATTGCGATATTCGGAAATTTTGATGAAAATATCAGAGTTATAGAAAAAGAATTCGGCGTTACTATATTGAGCCGTGATGATGCGCTCAAGGTGTCGGGCGATGAGGAAAAGGTGTTTCTCGCTTGCCGTGTGCTGAGCCACCTTATCGACCAAACGAACAGAGGCGACCCCATAACGGAGCAATCCCTCAGCTACATTATCTCCCTTGTCAACGACGGCACGGACGATAAGCTGACGGAGATGAGCAGCGACACGGTCTGTATAACGGCTAAGGGCAGACCGATAAAAGCGAAAACTCTCGGTCAGCGTCAGTATCTTGACGCTATCGAGAAAAACATCGTTACACTTGGAATAGGTCCTGCGGGTACGGGAAAGACGTATCTTGCCGTCGCCTGCGCCGTAAACGCTTTTCGCCGAAACGAGATAAACAGAATAATTATAACGCGTCCCGCCGTGG
>SVND01000071.1 GCA_015067075.1 Oscillospiraceae bacterium | reverse complement strand
TGTTTATTTTACTTGCGGTTGGCTAGACCCGCTTGTATTATACCATAGAAGGTGTTTTTTGTTCAACGGCAAAAGCCTCTACTGAACCACCTGCTTAGCAGGTGGTTTTCTATAACCAACAAAAAAAGACAGGTTTTACAACCTGTCTTTTTTTACTGGTCCGAGTGACGAGACTTGAACTCATGGCCTCTTGAACCCCATTCAAGCGCTCTACCAAACTGAGCTACACCCGGATAGCTTGGATATTATATCATACTTTTTTTAAAAAAGCAATACCTTTTTTAAAATATTTTTAATTTTTTTATTTTTCTTTTCATTACATAGTATAAGGTGCGGAAAAACAGCTTTTCCGCACCTTTTTAGCATTATTCAGGTTTTGTTACCGTAAGATATTCTCGCATCTGCTCCATTGTGAGGCCCTCTATCATTACCCATCCGTTAGGTATCGTTATGGGGTTTTCTCCCACGTCAAGCTCAATGCACGTACCTTTTGAAAAATGAAGCTTTGCATTTACGCCTTCGGGAAGTGTGAGCACACAGTCCACCGCCCACGGATAAACCGTAGATACATATGCGTTACATACATCGCGCTCAATAACGCTCACGTGAATAACGTCGTTAAGAGTAAAGTCCGTTGCAAGTGCATCTGTCTGCGCGCTGTCAATGCGGACTGTAAACACGTTTTCGCCCTGCTTTATATCACATACGGCAAAGCCGCAAAGCATTCCCGAAAACGGAGCTCTGACAGGTACAAACTCGCAGCCCTCGCCGCTATACCAGCCGTCACCCGCAAGCCATGCGCGCGGTATGTCGAACAACGCGATCGGGAAGCTGTCAAGCTGTTTTTCCGAGGTGACCTTAAGCGTTATAAGCATATAGTCAGCATATTCAGCTCTGCTCTCCTCGATCTCAACTCCGCGAAAATCGACTATCTTCGGCGTTATATCAAACTGATATTTATTATCTTCATCTGGAATAGTTCCGCCGCCATACGGTGTACGCTCCATATTTTCGTTGCCAACTTCAGGGTAATCCCATTCTGTAGTATAGTCATACAGCATTGTCGGCAGATGGCTTCCCTTTTGGCTGATAGCAAAAAACTTATCATTTTCGATATACATACAATCGGCAAAGACAGAAGGCTTGCCACGGGCAGTCATTCCTGCAAAGAAGTCTGTAAGATACGTTACCGTCTGCGGCTGCTTTTCGTAGTGGTTAAGCCAATAATCAGCAACGCCGTTAGACGTTACAAATACCGCTCCGCCTTCCCTGACCATATCAAGCTGACGCTCAAACATTATCTTATTGCCGTCAAGTATTCCGTCTGCACTCGTTTCAAACTGCAGATTTATAGGAATAATAAATGGCACGTCGTTTGAAAGTCTGTTTTGATAAAGGGCTTCAAGATAATCGTAAACGCGGGAAAATGCCGTTTCGATGCTTTCAAATTCCTTCGGCTGAGTGAATTCCACAGTATAAAGCTCGGCAATACCGCAATGGTAATGAGAGAAATATTTTATTGTCAAAAGATCGTGGTAGCTTCCCTGCGTAAAACCGATAAGCTGGTTTTCCTCGTTGCCTGTTTTACGATAATCGTCGGAGCTCATATAATAAGGCTGTGTCGCCTTGCCAAGCTGATTTATTGCAAAACCGCCGTCAATGTGGTTATTTGCCACCAGCGAATGGACGTATTTATATCCGAGCTCTCGGGCAATCTCGTTCATCTGCGTTGTCATGGAATAATCGCCGTAGTTGAGATAGCTCTCGTCAAAGCCTAAAAGCCCTGCGATCGTTTTATGGCCTTCCAATATTGCACGCTGAAATTCCGCAGACTCCTCAGATATCTGTGCTGTATCCCAGCCGTTATATATAAGCTGGAAATTTGGCATAATTCCGTACTGTCTGTAAATACGGCTTACCTTTTCCCATTCAAGCTCGTCGTATTCTTCGCCCCAATTTACATTGTTTGAAACTGTTACATCCACCCATTTACCATAAGGTATATAGTTTTTCTGATATTCCGCTTCCATGGACGGCACGGACAGATTATTCACAACGAAAACGGCATACGTTTCATCAACAACGGCATAGCTTCTTGAATATGTATCAATTTTTCCGCCGATATCGCATTCCCACTTGAAAAGGTGCATACCAAGTTTATTTGTAGGCAGCTTTATTTCAGCGGTGTAAAGCGTATAATCATACTTTTGCTCGCCTGTATTCGTCCATGCAAAAATTATTTCCGCACACTCGGACATATTGTTTTCCACATAGTTCGTGTAAAGCATAGCCTTTTGGCTAGGTCTTTGCTTGGCATACGCTTCGATCCTCACCGTCACCTCGTCATTCGGTGCGCACATTTCATTTTCTATCGTCATATTGACAGGCATACGTTTGATAAGGTTTTTTTCGATAAATCCGTGCATTTCGACAGCTTTTTGTGTTTTTTCTCTCACCTGTTCTACTGTCTGACCCGACGGTCCGTTGGGTACGGCCACAAAATAAGGGGCAATATATCCGAAAATATCCTCAACGTCAGCTTTCACCATGACAAGCTTTCCGTCCTGATTCGTAGCTGTTACCGTTGCATACATACCGACTCTGTAATCCTCAAAGCTGCCGCTTTCAAAGGCAAAAACATAAGGTCTGATCGCCCCGTATTGCATGGTATATATTTCGTCTGCCACGTTCAAAGTGTAAGCTCTTTTACCGTCAATGGATTTAAGTCGCAGATCAGACGTCTCTTCCGTAACGTCTTCCCATTCTATTTTTCCGTCGACACGTACTCCGTCGATGAGCTTTCTTCCGTCTGTAACTTCATCTTGAATGCCCATATCTCCGCTTGTTATTATTTTATCGTTATCGTTTCTCGCTCCGTAAATAAATACCCATTGACCGTATTCAAGATCGTCTATCTCATACTGTCTTTTTACCGTTATCGGCTCATCGTCACAGTATATGACAAGCTCGCAATTTTTCGTGTAGTCCTTTACGGTTATCGTCTTATTCGCTTCGTCGACACCGATTATTTTCATCTTGGCAGAGACCATGTCAGGAAGTTTCATATAGTTTTCCATCTCCTTATCATACTTATTTGCAAAAATATCAGCTATATTTGCGCTTGCTCCGCTCTTTTCGCAATAGAACATCACTCTTTCAGGCTCATCAAGCTCATAAATATGCTCATATTTTTTATCGTTTATCTCGTAATAAAGCTTTTCCCCGTCGTATATTACGGCAACGCTTATATCCTTTTTCTCTTCAACATCGCATATTTGCGCACCGTCGGCGGCAAAAGCGACCTTGTCATTGACGAGTAAAAGCTCCGTATTATTTACCGAAACGGCAAAAGAGCCTACTAAATTGACGCGGAAGGAAATGATAAAGCTACCGTCTGTTATGAAGCTATGATTTGCGTAGCCCGTATCGGAAAGCATTATACAGTAACCGTCAACACCGTCTTTTATAGACGCATTACCCTCAAAGCTCCATTCCTTTTCAGCGTCGTCTGCCTTAGCGCCAAAGGAGTTTATAGAGCTTCTCGTCGGAAGCGTGTCTTCATACGGCGGTTTTGGTTCGGGCGTTTGCGATGGAACAGGAGTTGATGTCGGAAGTTGGGTTGGTTCTGCCGTCGGTGCAGGCGTTGGCTCAGTCGTCGGTGTTTGCAACGGAGCTTCCGTTTGTGTCGGTGCAGGTGTTGGTGTAATACCTTCATCGACATTCGGCGCAACGCACGATGCAAGCAGTAGCAATGCTAAAAGCAAAGATAATAATCCGTTTATTCTTTTCATTCTTTATCTCCCTCCAACTAACTTATATTTATTATGATATATGTTTTTTTCAGAAAAGTAAATAGATAGATTTGTGTTTTATGTGTACTTTTTTTGGTTTTTTTACTTTCTTCTAAAAATCACCCTGCGTTTAAATAAAAACGGCACATGTACCATTGTGAAGTACACATGCCGTTTGTGCTATTATTTATCAGCTTCCATCCGCTTATTCAGCTCATCAATAAATTCCTGACGCATTTGCTCAGTTATTTCAGTTTCCGTATTGTTTTCGAATTTGCAATCCTCCGCAAGAGTACCGTAACGTCCGTTTCCGATGCAGTGGATCTCATAATGGTTGTTTTCAGCCATAGTATTTCCGACAAATCTCATGTCCGCTATAAGATCGCCGTCTGTATTTCTCCATGCGCCAAGCGCGTCAAACTGGGATACGGTATATTTATCCGTATTTCCGAAAAAGTTATTTTCAATAAGAATATTTTTGGGCGAAACAGAGTTATGATCGATCTCAAAATCTCCCGCCGTGCCCTTTAACGAATACAAAAATATTCCATGACCGCTGTCCGTTTCCTGTCCGTTATTCAATATCATATTGTTGCGTACAACGACGTTTTCCGTATTCGTAAGGGAAATTCCTTCAGCTCCGCAGTTTTCAATAAGATTTCCTTCAACACGTATATTAACTCCGCCGATTTCTATACCGCTGCAGGAAATGTTGGATTTTCTTGCACCTGTAATATAATTGTCGATATATTCAATATCTCTTGCGTTGTTGTTAGTAAAGATCGTGCTTTCACCGTTATCGATAAAGGTACATCTTGCAATTCGTCCGCCATGGGGCATAAAGTAACAGCCTGACCAATTGTTGTTGCGGAAGGTACAATCCTCAACGATAATATTTTGTGCGAAAGTATCACCGCTTTTATCTGTCCAAAGAGCAGGTGTCGACGTTTTCGACGGTTTCGGAAGTCCGTTATTCTCAAAGGTACATCCGATTACCGTAACGTCCTTGCATCCGCCAAGTCCCAAGCTGATATAGACGTTATTTTTAAACGTGCAATCCTTTATCGCAATATTTTGAGCCTTAGTAAAGCTAAGTAAAGAACCTGTTCTACTGTCTAACCTTGCTCCGTCAAAGGTAATTCCTTCGATCGTTATGTTGCAATCTCCAAAAACATCAGTTTCCGACGGAATATTTCTGTTTTTCATAAGCGTTCCGCTCTTATCGGAGAGGGTAATCATTTCATCTGCTAAAAGTACGGTTTCAGCGCCGTCACCCTTTATTGTAATTCCCGATTTCAATGTTACAGATGTGAACATCTGATACGTTCCCGCAGGAATATATACCGTTCCGCCTTCAGGACACGCATCTATAGCGTTTTGTATAGCGCCCGATCCTTTTCCTTTAAAATCATTAACATTATACACGCCGTCCTCTCCTTTCGGTGTTTCTGTTGGCATCGGCGTCTCAGTCATCGTCGGTGCTTGCGTTTCCGTGGGCGTCGCGTCGCCACTCTGCTCAGCATTATTTCCGTCTGTACAAGAAGCAATCGCATTGAAAAGTCTGTAAACCGTAAGGATAGACTGTTCTCTCGTATATGTGCGAAGGGGGCTGAAGTTGGGAGGTGTTGTCGTGCTTGTGCCGTTCATTACACCTATCGTATTTACATAGTAAATAAATTCTTTTGCCCATGCATAGATATCGTCTGCATCTGCGAATGCTACTTCGTTTGCTGTGATATCAGCGCCAAGTACCTTTGCTGCAAGTGCAAGCATCTTTGCTGCTTCCTGTCTTGTAATATTTGCTGTGGGATCAAATGCTCCGCTTGCTCTGCCGTTTACGATGCCAAGCTTTGCTGCTGCGATCACGTTTGCGCTATCTGTATCGGGGAAGGATACCTCTGCCTTTGCATCTGCATAGCCTGCGATTACGTCAGCGATAGCCTTGCCACTCTTTTTCTCGATCATCTTGATGATAAGGTCACAGAAATCGCTTCTTGTTATATCCGTTGTGTAGCTTCCGTTTACGTGCTCGGGAACAAGGTCTGCTTCAAGAGCCTTAAGGATCTCTTCCTTTGCCCATGCAGAAGGCTCGCCGTTGAGCTCTACAGGCTTTTTAGGTCCTTCAACCGCAGAAAGCTTTTCATAATCAATAGCTTCCGCGCCCTCAACGAGTGCAAGACCGTCAAACCAAGACGTACCGTTCATAATGCTTCCTGCAAGGCAAATAAGCTGAACAACAGCAGATTTTTCAAGCTTCGGCATTGTGAATGTAACGCTCAAAAGTGTCCATGCGTTTGTACCCAAAAGGAATTGAGACGTAACTTCAGCACCTGGAACGGGCTGCTGGTCATAATTCATGATATTTACACGAACAGCCGTGCCAAGATCGCCCATGACCTTATTGGTCTTAACGTATGCCTGGAACGTATATGTCTTTCCCGCTTCAAGAATACTTGAATCAAAGTATACGCCAACCATGATGTTTCTCATGTTTTTGTTTGCGGGCTTGAGAATCAAGGACTTTGTTCCGTATTTATATGTTTCGGAATCAAAATATATGTTTTCGTCGTATGTCCAGCCTTCATGTGGTTTGTCATAACCTATCCAACTTCCCCAAGCAGGTGTACCGTATGCACCATCGGGAGAATAGTCAGGCATATAAGCTGACGGATTGATCTTAAGTCCCGATTCATCGTCGAAGGGAATAAGGTTTTTCACCTCAGCATTTGCGCCAAAGCCAACGCAGAGTGTGAAAAGCACTGCGATTGCAAGAACGATTGACAATAATTTTTTCATATTTTTATACTCCTTTTCGTTTGGTATGAGTATATTATATGCAACCGATAAATCACTGTCAAGGCTCATTCTTGCTTTTTACCTTGTCATAACGTGCTATTTGTGCCTATTTTATTTTTCTCTCCAATTTATCATAAACCGTGTGTCTTATTACAAAAAACAGGCTATCTTAAAAGCGAAATAAACGCAGCAGTTCGTCCCTACTTTGCCTTTTCTTTAGGTTGCCATATAAAAGGCTCCTTCTGGGAGGGAGCTGGATTTTTGCCGAAGGCAAAAAGACTGAGTGAGAGATAACATTGCCACCTATGATGGTAATAGAGGCGGTTTTGGACAGTCGTCTCGACTGTCCAAAACAACTGGGCGGAAAAAGCCTCGCCCTTTGGGTAGCGAAGCGGCGTTATGCGTAAAAAACGCAAGCGTGACCGAGCCGCAGCGAGACAGGTGGCACAGCGTATCTGTGACGGAGAGGGCGTTACTGGACAGGCATCTCGACTGTCCGAAAACAACAGCGTGGAAAGAGCCTTCCCCTTGAGGAGAAGGTGTCAGCTTTAGCTGACGGATGAGGTGTCTACGATAGTTTTTTGCTTTGATATTATTTTATTGCTTTATTGTGTTATTCGTCCATTTCTTCTACGCAGAAGAAATGGACAAAAGAAGGCGTAAGGGGCAAGAGGTTTCGATCACTCCCTCTCTTAAAAATCTCTCCCTCTCAAACGACTTTTTCATTATTTTGCTTGCTCCAAATCTTCCACCTTGGCTTCATGAAAAAGCGCTTTTTGCTTGTCGGTAGAATATGCTCGGTGGTTTTTGTCGTGATTTTAAAGCTTAAATTGTTGTTTTTTTAATTGTTTTTCACTTCAAACTTGTTCTCTCCTATTATTCGCTCCGCAAATTTTCTTCCATTTCACATTATTTCTTGAGCGTCGGGGATAAATGCTCCGCACGTAGATTTTTTTCCTGATAAAACAGCCATAAAAATTGCTGTGATTTTCCTCTTGACCGTAGGGACAGGTTTCTTGCCTGTGCAAAACAAAAGGAAATAACGGCTCTGCGAGCCTACACCTCACCACCGCCTGCGGCGGAGCCTCTCCTCAAGGAGAAGCCT
>SVND01000011.1 GCA_015067075.1 Oscillospiraceae bacterium | reverse complement strand
CTACACTTATTATAGCAAAAGGAGGATACTTTTTCTACTCATAGCTAAAGCTTTTTAGAACCACCAGCACTGCTGGTGGTTTTCACGCCAACCTTTTCTTTGAAAAGCTTGGCTATTACAATAAAAATAGTAGCACGGAGATCCGTACTACTATTTTTTTCGCTTTTATTTGATTTATTCATTAAACTTGTCCGCACGCTTTGACGAAAATTATGATTTACGATTGAGGAAAATCCCATCAAAGCTTACAGCTGCTTTGTCAGTAAAAAAGTCTCCGTGCGGAGCATTTATCCCCGACGATCGACCGTAACCCCGTAGGGCTCGGCGTCCTCGACGAGCCTAACGCTACGCCATTTGCAATAGGCTTAACTCAACTTTTGGACAGTCGATACGCCTGTCCCTACTATGGTGATTTGCGGTAAAACTCCTATAACAAAGGCTCGCCGAACAAGCGAGCCTTAAATATATGCTGTTATGCACCTAAAGTTGCAAGGATAGTTTGCGCATAAACGCGGACGGAGAAATCGTTAGGATGGTTAAGGTTATTACCCGTAATATCCATATAGATCTTACCGTTATCATAAAGCGCATGGAACACGGAATGAACGGGCGCTACAGCAATAGGATAATCGGAAAGAGCACTTTGCAGGTCAAAATACGCCTGCTCCTGCTCCGCAAGCTTGTGATTTACAAAGGAATGGCACTCCGTATTTGCTTCCATTGTGGAAACGATAACAAATTCGCAATTGGGGTATTTCTCCCTGACCGTATCAATTATCATTTCAATTTCACTTGCGATGGACGAGCCACTCTGACCGACCTGATTCATACCGAAAGCAATTATAAGAAGGTCGGGCGCTGTGGGAACAACGAGCTGCTCCGCGTTTGTCACGCCCCATTTGGACGTCGATCCGCCTGCGCCGCGATTGATATATGTAACGTTGCTGTTATCGTATGCAACGCCAAGCTGTTTTGCAACGAGATTTGCCCACGCCGGACAGTTGGGTGTGCGAGTGGATCTGAGCGTAAACTCCTTGAGCGTATTTACGTCAAGCACCTTTTCGTTAACACCGCTGGCTTCCCAGCCTGCAGTAATGCTGTCGCCGTAGAAAACCACATTAAGCGGCTCGTTATTTTCAAGCTTTGCCTTCGTCTTGGGAAGCTTGTCGATCTGGGATTGCGGTACAAATCCGTCCCACTTTTCGCTGTGGGTATAGGTTACGTCTATCTGATAATCGCGCACAGTGCCGTCAACGGCAATATAGCGGTAAAAATCAATTTCAGACATGAGCCAATCCAAGTTTTCATCGGGGTAAAAGGGCGAATACTTTTCGCTCGGCATTACAGGAATAGAGGAATTTTCCGTCAAAACGATTCGCTTGCCCTCAATGACGTAGTCAACGCCTTCAACGTATTCAACGTCAAGCTTGCTTGATCTTACGGAAACGATGGTATCGGGAGTATACAAAAGCTCGCCGCTTCTTATGCTTCCGTCATAATCCTGTAAAAATCCGACAGCTTCATGGTAGACGGTATCGCCTTCCCAAAGCTTTTGAGTAAATAATCCAAGGTCAAACACTTTATTTTTCTCCTTTAATTCTTGTAACGGGTCAGGTGTAGGTGTTGGAGCTTCCGTTGGAGTCGGTGTTGGCTCGTCAGTAGGCTCTGCCGTCGGCGTGTCAGCGACGGTGGGTGTTGGTGTGCTTTCATCATTGCCCGCCTCGCCGCCTTGACAAGCAGGTACGATAAGGAGCATCAGCGCCAAAAGCACGGAAATTAAGCTTTTGATCTTCATAAAATCATCCCTTCTTCTTTTTTAATATTATATACCATATTTCATATCATTTCAAGTAAAACTTCATGTATTTTTCTTGGAACTTCTTTAATTTTTATCGGAGATATTTTTTATTTTTTGCCCGCTGAAAAAACATTTCAAATCTATGAAAAAAAAAGTCATTTAACGCTTGACAAAAAAAAGAAAATAAGCTATAATGTAACCGTTGCAATCAATGCAATTTATGCTCGAATTTTTTGATTCGAAGGAGGAACTGTACCATGAAGAAAATCAAACTCGGTGTTTTCGGCGGCGGACGCGGCTCTGCTTTTATCGACATCGTAAATGATTGCGGCGGCGAAGTCGTTGCCATTTGCGACAAGAACGAAAACACACTCAGCCACTGGAAAAGCAAATGCCCTTCTATCGCTTGTTACAATAATTTCGACGATTTTATTGAGCATGAAGGTCTTGAAGCTGTTTTGCTCTCCAACTATTTCCATCAGCATGCGCCTTTCGCTGTCCGTTGCCTTGAAAAAGGCATCCATGTTTTAAGCGAATGCGCAAGCAACTGCACCATGGGCGAAGGCGTTGCTCTTTGCCGTGCCGTTGAAAAGAGCGGCGCTATCTATTCTCTGCTTGAAAACTATCCGCAAATGTGCGCAAATCAGGAGCTTGAGCGCCTTTACAAAGGCGGCACATTGGGCGAGCTTGCTTACGCTGAGGGCGAATACGTTCATACAGTAAGTCCCGAGGAGAAAAACAGCCTTGCGCCCGGTGAGCTTCATTGGCGCAACTGGACACCGCGCTCTTATTACATAACTCATTCCCTCGCTCCTCTTATGCAGATGACAGATGCAATGCCCGTCCGTGTTACAGGTATGGCATCGTTTAACCCCACCCATCTTAAAGGTACGGCTTTCCGCAGCGGCGACTCCGGCGCAATAATGCTTTGCCAGACAGATACAGGCGCTGTTATGCGCGTGACAGGCTGTGCAGGCTTTGAGCCTCACGGAAATTGGTATCGCCTTTCTTGCACAAAGGGTAGCGCTGAAACTGTCCGCGGAGACGAAGAAAGCGTCCGCCTTTGCTACAGCCATTGGGCTCCGCCCCCGAGCGATGACGTAGGACATTGGAACACATACAAGGCTCAGTGGCAAAGCCACGGCGACCTTGCGGCTAAGGGCGGTCACGGCGGCGGCGATTTTTGGGTAATTTTCAACTTCTTTAACGCCATTCGCGAAAATAAACAGCCCTATTGGGACGTTTACCGTGCCACAGCCATGGCATCCGTCGCTATTCTCGGTTGGCGCAGTATCCTCGAGGGAAGCAAGCCCTATGATATCCCCGATTTCCGCAAGGAAGAGGATCGCGTAAAATATGAAAATGACTTTTTGTCACCCTTCCCCGATGAAAACGGCAACGTCGATATCCCCTGCTCATCAAGACCGTACGCACCATCCGAAGAGGACCTTGCGGCGGCACATAAGCAATGGGGCTTTTAATAAAATTGAAAAAGGAGAAAAAACATGAAAAAACTTTTATCACTCGTAATCGCACTTCTCATGCTCTTTAGCCTTGTCGCCTGTAACGGAGGCGGCGCAAACGACGACGCAACTCCCACTCCTTCCGCAGATGCAACACCTACGCAAGCCCAAACCGTTGACTACACCGAAGGCGGCAAGTACATGAACGACCCCGGTGCAAACGGTAACCCCGAATGGCGACTTCTCAACTACCCCGTAACGTCCGACACAGTTACCTTCATGATCCACTATGAAGAAGGTCAGCCCGCTGTGGATAAGGAAAATGCTTTCCGCGATATCTACAACATGAAATGGCAAACAAACGTTGTTGCCGCGGCTGACAGAATAACGAAGCTCGTTTCATCCGTTATGGGCGGCGAATCCCCCGACATTTTCCGTTACGACACCTTCCAGCCTACTCTTGCAAACAAAGGCTATATCGTTGCTTGGGACGATTATATCGACCTTTCCACAGGTCTTTGGACTGACCTTAAAACAGGTCTCGACGCAACTCTCTTCAAGGGCAAGCATTACGGTCTTAGCACAAAAATGAATACAGACGCCGGCGACGGTATGTGGATAAACCTTGAAATATTTGATGAGCTCGGTGTAAAATCCCCCGTTGAATATTACAACGAAGGCAACTGGACATATGATACGCTTCTCGAATGCGCCCGTGCAGTTCAAACAGACTCCGACAGCGACGGCATCCCCGAAATCTGGGGCGTATCTATTGAGCTTACAGAAGCTTTCCTTTATCCGTCAGGTAAAGATATCGTTTCCATGAATCCCGACGGCACAGTTACAAACAATATCCGCAGCCCTGAAATCGCAAGCGCAGTTAACTTTACCGTTGACCTTTTTAACGCAGGCGTTGAGTACGACGGAAGTGACGGCAGAACAGCTTTCGCACAGGGTAAGATAGCTATGATGGTAGGCTGCTATTGGTATTATCAAGGCGGTACATATAAGGATATGTTCGCCCGCGATGCTATAGCTTGGGTTCCCTTCCCGAGAGATCCTGCTTCCGAAAACTATTATGCATGTATGTACTTCGGTGAAAACATGCTTTGCGCAAACGCTCCCAATCCCTACGGCGCGGCGGCTTTGATGGATGCCGCAAGATACGATGTACTCGATGACCACGATAAAGAAGAAGTTGATGCCGAGGCATTTTTCGAAGAAAAGGGTATCCCTTATGAAATGGAAATGTACGTTCAGGAGCAGAAGCTCCGTGACGGTCTTACACCTGTTCTTATGACGTGGACAACATTTGAAATGGGTCAGTTCTGGGGCGATATCTGGTTCCGTCCTCTCCTTGGTGAGCCTTGGAGCGCAGTTGCTGAAGAGATAGCGCCGAGAATCGACGACGTTATCGCAGGCATTATGGAAGAATGATATTTTTGCGGAGACAAATTTGTTTGTTTTCGCCGCTTCAAACTCCATGAAAAAAAGCTTCATTTTATTGATAAAACTTTTTCAAAATCCTATTGACAATCAAATAAAAATATGCAATAATATAATTGTTGTATGCTTTTACAACGATATAATAATTTAAATTCTTCAATTCAGGGAGGAATAATTATGGCAAAATTAAGAATTGGCGTTATCGGCGGCAGACGAGGCTCTTGCATGGTAAACGAAACGCTTAACAGCAACGAAGCCGAGCTTGTGGCTGTTTGCGATAAGGTGCAGGAATCCGTTGATTATTGCGTAAACATCGCCAAGGAAAAAGGCGTAACCGTTACAGGCTACTCCGATTACGATGAATTTCTCAAGCACGATATGGACGCTGTCGTTTTGGCAAACTACGCCAACGAACACGCTCCCTTCGCCATCAAGGCACTGGAAAGCGGTAAGCACGTTATGAGTGAATGCCTCACCTGCGCGACCTTGGCTGAGGCTGTAGCACTTATCGAAGCCGTTGAAAGAACGGGCAAGATATATTGCTACGCCGAAAATTACTGCTTTTTTAATACTACATACGAGATGCGCGAGATCTATCGCCGCGGCGAGATTGGCGAGCTGACCCATGCGGAGGGTGAATACGTTCACGATTGCTCTTCCATCTGGCCCGGCATCACCTACGGCGAGAAGGACCATTGGAGAAACACAATGTACTCCACCTTCTATTGCACCCATTCCCTCGGTCCCATCATCTACGCTACAGGACTTCGTCCCGTATCCGTTTCGGGCTTTGAAACACCTAACGCGCCCTTCATGCGCAACCTCGGCACAGCTGCAGGCACCTCGGGCATGGAAATCGTTACCCTCGAAAACGGCGCGATCGTCAAGAGCCTTCACGGCGGACTTAAGCGTGAGCCCGGCTCCATCAACTATCAGATGTACGGTCTTAAGGGCTCCATGGAGACGGATCGCTGGGACGGCGGACAGCTCCACGTTTATAGAGAAAGCGACAAAAACTGTGTCGGCGAGCACGTAAAATATTCCCCCGAATTTACAAATAAGGCGGCGGAAGGCGCAACTCACGGCGGCGGCGACTTTTTCACCACTTACTATTTCATTAAGGCTTGCCTCGGCGATAAGGAAGCACTTGCAAATTGCATCGACGTTTATATGGCTGTTGATATGTGCATCCCCGGCATTTTGGCATATCGCTCCATCGTAAACGGCGGAGCACCTCAGCGCGTTCCCAACCTTCGCCTTAAGGAAGAGCGTGACGCTTACAGAAACGATACGTTCTGCACTGTAAAGGCTATTGCAGGCGATATGTGGGTTCCAAACAACATCCACAACGACGAGGAGATACCAGACGAGGTCTACGAAGAGGTCAGACGTAAATTCCTCGCAGGCGAACCGGGCTAAAATACGGTACTAAACGGCCGAATCTAATTTCATTGCCAATGCAAAAAGAGAGAACTTTTCGGATCAACCGATTCGTTCTCTCTTTCTTTTTTAGTACATAGGTGTTGTGCCCCGTCACAGCATAGGTTGTGATTTTATCTCTCCCTCAGTCTTTTATATAGCTACCTAAAAATGAATGACAGTCCCGTGCGACTGTCATAACGTGAGCGTGACCGAGCTGTAGCGAGACAGGCTCCGCCGCAGGCGGTGGTGATGTGTAATCTCACAAAACCGTAATCCATTTCCTTTAGATCGTCGAGACGCCTGTTCCTATAGGCGATGGAAAAAATGCGGCAAGGTTCTGCGGCAGTTGTCTTTTGTTTTAATTCCTTAATAATTTATTAACCTTTTCCCTCTCTTTGCCTTATTTTTGCCACAAACTTGCCGACGATTTTCCCTTGGTTTTTTCCCAATTTTCTGCTATAATAAAGACACAAAGCAAAAGTCGATTTGAGTGCGAATCTTTTGACTAAGCTTTCAGTTCAGCTCTTCTTTCCTCCGATCTCTTTTTCATTCTTCCTTATATAACACATTTTTTCCTTATAAGCAGAGCTGAACAAAACCGCATAAATTCTTTTTGCCTTTTATAGAATTTATGCAATGCAATATCGGTATTCCCCCACCGATCTTTGCATAACGGCGAGCCTTGTATCGAGCAGGGCTTGCTCCTCTTTCTCTTCTTGGTCGGTGAAATTCCGACGAAAAATTAAGCCCTTTCCCCCTCGGCTTGATTTTTCACTTTGCATGGGAAGGTAGCTGCCAACACCCTTCTCATGAACAAAAACATATCGCCGCAAGTAGAAATGCTTGCGGCGATAACAATTTTATCAGTATTTGTCTCTGTTTGCTCTCGATGCGAAATACCAAACGAGCCACACGATCACAGCCAAGGATATAATGGCAAGGATGATATACCACGTCATCTGTGTGGGCGATTCACCTGTGTCGGGATTTGTTTCCGTAGGCGTTGCCGTTTTCGTCACGGTTGGCGCTTTTGTCGGAGCCTTTGTCGGCGTTGCCGCCTTAGTCGGCGTGCTTACATCCGCACCGCCCAACAAGCTGTCATCCACCGCGTTTTCGCCCTCGACTACGGCAAGCCCGTCAAACCAAGCCGTTCCCGTAGAATTCCAAAGCTGAAGCGCAATTATACCGCCCTCGTTAGCCTGCGTCGGCACGGTAAAAGTGAGGCTCAGCTTCGTCCAATCCTTCGTTCCCGTGATGCGCTCACTTGCACCGAAATCGCCCTGCATTACCGACTGTGCGCCTTTGTCGTCAAGGGTGTAATACTCGACAGCGATAGATGCACCCCATTCCGGGCTGAGTACCTTTTGTGTTTTTACCCACGCCTGAAAGGTGTATCTTTTCCCCGGCTCAAGGGTTTTCGGAAGCATCAGATTTATTGCGGAATGACCGATGGACGGATTTGATATTTTCAGCGACTGTTCACCGAATTTTTTCGTCTCCGTATCAACGGAAAACACCTGTTTACCGATGCTCGACCACGAGCCAAACTGCTTTCCCTGATAGTTTTCAACGATATCAACGATGTAGGCGCTGTCACCTATCTCCGTTTTCACCTCATCCGTGGCAAGGAGCAGATTTTGCGCCGCAGTTGACGACATCGCCGCCACAGCTAACAACGCCGCAAAAATAGAAAAAAGCTTTTTCATTTTATAAGCATTCCTTTCTTTAGGTTTGCTTTTATTTTTTACGAAAAAGCCTTTTTTATTCATATTTCATGAAAGTCTTGCAATCATTTCATCCTGCATTTCCTTGGGGATATCCACAAAATGCGCCGAAACACCCCAAAGCCTTACTACAAGGTCCTTATATCGCTCAGGCTCAAGCTGTGCCTTCTTAAGCTCGTTTGCATCTAAAACATTGGGCTGATGCTGCATTCCGCCGCGCTTAAAATAGGTAAGAAGCAATTTTTTGAAATTGTCCTTGCCGCTTTCCCCTGCAAAAACAGAGGCATAATAGTTGACCATACAGCAGTAATTCCACTGCAAAAGCTTCGTATCAAAAACAGATGCAGATTTTAGTGCCGCAGTAGCGCCGTTTTTCATCGTGCCGTTTTCCGCTGTCATGGTTACCGCCACAGGTGCTCCTGCACGTCTGCCTTCAGCCGTTGCCATGAGTCCTTGCCCCGTTGTCACAGGATGGGGCTGATGT
The DNA here is from genome assembly GCA_015067075.1 of Oscillospiraceae bacterium. Taxonomy (GTDB): domain Bacteria; phylum Bacillota; class Clostridia; order Oscillospirales; family SIG530; genus SIG530. The sequence goes on along the minus strand of SVND01000011.1, from coordinate 45,898 downwards.
ATGCCCGAAAAAACTCTGCCTCCTGAAAAAGTACGGCACTCGTTAAATCGGACAAGGCAAAATTCAAGCAGCTCCTTTGCAATGCTGTCCACATACTCATCGTCGTTGCCCCATTTCGGCGCATTCCACAGCACCGAGCGCAGTATTTCTTCACCGAAAAAATCTTCCTTGCAAGCCTTAACCACCTGCTCAAGTGTGTACTGTTTTTCCTCGAAAACCACCTTTTTTATCGCCGCCAAGGAGTTTACGGCTTCCACAGCCGTGCCCACCATGGAGCCACGGTGCTTAAGCATATAGCCCTCAAGCGTCATATCTACGGCGTTTTCCACCGTGCCGTGATACAGCGCGCTCAAAAGTGGAAGCGGACACATGGGGCTTCTTCCGTCCCAGCTCGTTGGCATTCCTTTGTTCTTCACAGCGTGGAAAAACTCGTCATACCTGCCGTCACGGTAAAGCATCATATGCTCGCCCGTTGCATTATACCAATTTATGCCGTCACTGATAACCTTTGCAACTCTGCTTTTGAACGACGACAAAAGCTCATCAAAGCTGTCAAAATCGTCCTTTTCGCAAAGCATATTCATAAGCTCATGGGCGAGAGAAATATTATGCACCACCCACGATGAGCTTTTTCCTGGGAAATTTATGTCCTGACAAAGATCAAATCCGTAGCACCTTGCATCCTGCGCCTCTGCGCCGCCGTAAATAAGTGCTTCTACAAAAAGGTCATCGTTATAATAGGAAACAAAGTTACAGCCGTCTACCGTCATTTGCGCCGCTTTGTCAAGAAATTCAGGGGGATTTTTACTGCTTATGCGCAAATTTATTTCAGGCTCGGGAAGCTTCGTAAACGATGCCGCATTCAAAAACATCATCGTAACGTCGTTTACGGCATTTTCACCCTTTTCGTCAACTCCGCCAAGGGTTATAACAAGCTGTCCTTCGTGCTTATTCAGTACCGACATATCGTTAAGGTCCGCCTGATCGTACATTTTTAAAAGAAGGCAAGCGATAAGCTCCTCACCCTCGGCAAAGGGGGTATCTTTAAGATATTTGCCCAAAATAACATCAAGCCTGCCGTAATTTATGAAAATAAAGCTTTCTATCATCGTGCCGAGATGGCCAAACCACAAAAGCTGTATGGCTTCGCGGAAGGTGTCAGGCTTGCCTTCACTTATTTTTCGGCAAATGCGCTCAATTTCGGAAAGCCTTGCTTTTTCATTGTCGTCATCCGTATTGTCCGAAAGCTGTTTGGCATGGTCGGCATATCTCAAAACGAGATTTTTAAGTCCCGTATACGCAATAATAACACTGTCTAAAAATTCGATATTTTGCGCCTTAAGCGTTTTATCCTCCTTGCGGAGCTGCGCTTGCTCTATGATACCGCCAATGCCCTTTTCAAGTAGCATGGCAAAATCCGGCGTATAATGAGTTTTATTCATATAGCAAGCGTTTTCGCCGAACTTTTCAATATCGGCGATGTTTATAAATTCAGGGTACGCCCATTGGGAGTAGTCGCAAACACTGTGACCGTCGGCGTTGTCGGCGTGTGGCTGATAGTAGGTACGCGTGCCGACGATAAGCTCCTTTTCGCCGATATAAACGGGCATCGTGTCGAACATCCACTTGAGTGCAAGGGCTTTTCTTACGGGAATACCGCCTTTTTCATTCGCCGTTGAGTGAAAAGGTATGGGACGGCGCGCAATCTTATTTTTACTTGTCAGCGTCTGCTCCCTTAAAAAACGAATTCTTTCTGTCATAAATTCACCCTATTCAACGACGGCATCTTTTCCGTCAAAAATCTTTTTAAGCTGTGCTATCCTTTGTCCGCTTATCATCTTCTCCGTTTCATAGGCAGGCGTAAGTCCCAGCGTTTTGTACTTGCTCTTTCCCAGCGTATGATACGGCATAAGCGTTATTTTTTCCGCGTTGATTTTTCCTGCGATTTTTGCTATTTCCGCCATTTCCCCGTCGCTGTCGTTCACGTCGGGGATAACGGGCACACGCAGCCATATTCGCGCCCCGCTGTCAGACAGCTTTTGCAAATTTTCCAAAATAAGCTCGTTGCTTTTGCCCGTATATTTTTTGTGAAGTGCGCTGTCAGCGCATTTTATATCGTACAAATACGTATCGCAATATGGCAAGGTTTTTTCGAAACTCGTCCACGGAACACAGCCGCAGGTGTCGACAGCAGTTGTAAAGCCATTTTCCTTTACAGCCTTCAACATCCTTGCCACAAAGTCAGCCTGCAAAAGGCATTCGCCTCCTGAAAAAGTAACTCCGCCGTCATCGCCGTAAAATTCAGCATCACAAAGCACCTTTTCCAAAAGCTGGTGCTCCTCAATTTTTTCACCTGATACCTTCAGCGCACCCGTTGGGCATTTTTCCGCAAAAGCAAGCTCGTGTCTCCCTCCGCACCGATTACAGCCAATGCATTCAGCTTCAAAAAACTGTGCACAAAGCTCTCCGCTCAAACCTTCAGGATTATGACACCAGCCGCAGCGCAAGGGACAGCCCTTCATAAAAACAGTCGTCCGTATCCCTGCCCCGTCGTGAAGTGAAAAACGCTGAACGTCAAAAATCGTCCCTGTCATTTAGCTCCCCCAAACGGCTTAATCTGCAAGCAAATAACAAAACATAAATTCCTCACCCGTGGATTTTTCCGCTTTTTCCTCGCAAAGCTGTATTTTTATCTCATGCTCCTTGTTTTCAAGGTCTGTCGCCAGCATTTTCGTACACAAAAATCCTCCCCAAGTGACGGGAAAATGACCGTCAAGCACGGCCACCTGCTTGCCGTCAACGGTGACGCTCGCCTTGCCGAAGGTGTATGTATTCCATCGCAAAAAAGATATACCCAGCTTTTCGCATTTAAGCTTAAAGGTTATGGGCTGTTTTGACGTTGCCTTGTAGCCGTCAAGACCGCTGTAAGGCGTTTTGCAGATCTCAAAACCGCCAAGCTCCGTCACACCCTCGCCGTTTGCACAGACAAGGCGCGGCGCATTATATACATATTTATTTAGCACCTTTTCAGGCATTACATATTCGCCTCGCTCGCCTGCAAAGCTCTTATCAACGCTTTCAAAAAACGCCGTTATCATATCTGCCGCCAATTTATGACCAAAATCGTTGGGGTGGACGGTATCGGGTGACAGCTCACTCCATTTCAGCTCGCCGCTGTTCAAATACTTGCGAACGGCTCTGCCATAGGAAATCATGGGCAAATTATAATAATAGGACGTGGGATGATGGAGCGCATGGGTATCGTCACCGCTTTCCGTCGTAAAGGACATTGCAATAAGAGGCGGATTTTTCTCGCTTGTAAGTATTTTGCGGATAACGGCTTCATAATCGCTCATTGCCGTTTCGTCCTCGAAAAAGTCGTTACAGCAAAAATCAATAATCGCAACGTCAATTCCCTTGGAAAGAAAATCTCTGTCGCATCGGAAAATACCGTACATGGAATTTGTTGCGCCTATTCCCGCGTTGACAACGGTGATATTATCGTTTTCGAAATACTGCTTAAACCAAGCACCAACGTGCTGTATGTACTGATTTTCTTTTTTCGTTGAGTGCGCACCCTGTGTTATAGAGCCGCCGATAGCGCCGACGGTTACGCTTTCGCCGCGTCTTGCTTTGTCAAAGACCTTTAAAAGTCTTGACACGTTACCCTCACTTATTACAGCCTCGCGCAGCACCTTATTATAATCTAAATTCATGACCATTCCTCCCCATCTGTTGCCAGCATCACAAGAAGTGCGCCTTTTTCAAGCTCAATTTTCACTGTATCTTCTTCAAATTCATTGCTTACGCCCAAGGGAAAGTCGTTAACAAGTCGTTTTTCCTCTACATGATACTTCGTTCCGTGTAAAACGATATTTTCCGCCGCTTCGTCAAAAGGAAACAAGGACAGCTTATATCCGTCTGTCCTTTTTATCTCGCCTCCCGGCGGCATCATCATGAAAACACGCACGTACTCGTCCCGTATCTCGCCCTCAGCTCCGTTTTTGCAAAGCCATTTAAGCAACGTTACGTTCGCCCAAGTATGGTCAAGGCGCTTTCCCGTCGCACCTAAAAACACAAATTTACGATAACCCATATCGTATCCGGTTTTCATTGCAAGAAAAGTGTCCGTTTCATCCTTTTCCGCAGGATGCACAGTTATATTTCCGCCGTAGCTGTCTGCGTCAGGCATGCTCGACGAGTCGAAATCGCCCACGACTACGTCAGCTTTAAGACCGAGCTTTTCTGCATTTTTTATCCCTGCGTCTGCGCAGATCACAAGGTCGCCCGCCTTTTTTTCCACCTTTAAAAGCTCCGCTTTTTCAATTTTACCTGCGGAAACAATATAGCAAATACTCATTTCAGCGTCCACTCTTTTATATTTTTCGCACTTTCATACATCGCCTTGTAGCTTTCGTGGCGGCTTTGTGCAATTTTCCCCTCATTAACCGCGTCAAGCACGGCACAGCCCTTTTCCACCGTATGCGTACAGCTTGTCCATCGGCAATCGGGAATATACTGCTCAAATTCAGGGAAAGCATACGGTAGCTCATCCTTTAAAATGACCTCGCATTTTTCTATATCAAGACTTGTAAAGCCCGGTGTATCAGCTATGTACCCACCATTTTTCATCGGGAAAAGCTCCACATGGCGCGTGGTGTTTTTACCTCTGCCGATGCGTTCGCTGATCTCACCCGTCTGCGTACAGTAATCAGAAAATATCCTGTTGATAAGGCTCGACTTACCAACGCCCGATGCACCTGTAAAGGCAGAAACCTTGCCGCTTAAATAATCAGCCAATTCATCAGTTCCGTCCCCCGTTTCAGCAGAAACGGCAAAGGCTGTCATACCGATGTTTTTATAAATATCGCAAAGCTCTTTGCCGCAAACCGCATCGCATTTATTTATGCAAACCACAGGCTCGATACCCTTATGGACGGCGATAGCAGTCATTTTATCTATCATAAACGCGGGAACAACGGGCGGTGCAACAGAGGCGACGATAACGAGGCAATCTATATTCGCAACGGGCGGACGCACCATTGAATTTTTCCTTGTTTCTATCTTATCAATACGCCAATCGTTACCGCCGTCAGCGTTAAACTGAACGTCATCGCCGACGAGCACCGTTTGCTTTTCATGGCGGAACGCGCCTCGCGGCTTGCAAACGTATATTTCACCGTCGCAAGCAACGCTGTATCTTCCGCCAATTCCTTTAACAATCTTTCCTTGCATTATTCTATCGTCAGCACCTTCGTGGCATACGGCTCGCCGTCAACCAAAATTTCAACGTATCTTTGACCTGCGCCGTATACCGTATAAACATACGCGCTACTCGTATCAAAAACCGTTTCCTCATATTCCTTCACGCCGTCAACGTATATTTCTAAAAATACGCTGTCCTTTTGCGGAAGAGGAATAGCTATGGATGAAAAATACTGCATAACGTCTTCAGGACCTATGCTAACTTCAATGGTTATGGCTTGTCGCTTTTCAAAGGTTTCATTTTCCTGAATACTCTGTCCGACGACAGTACCCTTCGGCTCGTTGGATTTCACCTTAATTACCTCGGGATTTGTGCCAAATTTCTCGATTATATAATCAATGGCTTCATCCTCCGTCATGCCGATAAGGCTCGGCATAACAAAGGTTTCTTTGCCCTTGCTTACGAAAAGCGTTACCGTTGTACCGGGCTCAACGAAGCTACCCTCGGCAGGCTCACAGCGAGTTACGTAGCCCTCCGTTATGGTATCGGAAAATTCATATTCGCGCTTATACTCAAATCCGTAATCGCGCTTCAGCATAATTCCCGCTTCTCTGTACTCCATGTTAAGCACTTCAGGTATAAGTACAAGGTTTTTGCCTATACTTACCGTTACGTTTATGACCGTGCCTTCAAGGATGGACGTGCCTTCCTTGATATCCTGCTCGATTATCATACCGACGGGGTCGTCGCTGTACTGCTCCTTTGTTTTCACAACGGTATATTTCGACGACTGTGCAAGTGTGTCAAAATATTTACCCACAAGAAGCGGTGCTTTTATATTTTCAGGCGCAATGGTCTCCGTCGGATTATCACCGCCGATGATATTGTTTCCCGCCGAAAAATCGGAAATAAGAATTACAGCCAGTACAATTATTACAATGGAAAGCGCCGTAACTACGCCTGAAACGATAAGCGCAAGCGTTTTCGGCTTTTCATTCGTATCGCTATAGCTCTTTTTATTCGTTTTTTGCGGAGTTTTTTTGCTCTGTACCGAACGGTGTCTGCGTTCCTCCGCTTCCCTTTGTGCGCGCTGTTTTCTGCGAATAGCTTCCTCTCGCTCCCGTTTTTCACGCCTTTGTGCAGGTGTAAGATAATCAAAAACCATATCGGGATTTTCGATATATGAATCAATAGCCGTTATCATCTCCCAAGCGGACGAAAATCTGTCGTTTGGATTTTTTTCAACAGCCTTCATTACTATTTGCTCAAGCCCCTGCTTTATATCGGGGATAATCTCCGCAAGGGGCTGCGGCTCGTTTTGCATCTGCATGAGCGCAACGGATACAGTCGTATCGGCGTCGAAAGGCACTTTACCCGTAAGCATTTCATAAAACATTATACCTGCGGAATAAAGGTCGCTTCGCTCGTCGGCTCGCTCGCCCTTGACCTGCTCGGGGCTTATATAGTGCACGGAGCCGATAGCCATTTCGCTCATGGTGCGCGTTTCCGACGTAAGAATTTTAGCAATACCAAAGTCCGTCACCTTTATAGTGCCGTTTTCCAAAAGCATTATATTTTGCGGCTTTACATCGCGATGAACAATGCCTTTTCCATGGGCATGGGCAAGCGCCTTGAGCGCCTGACGCATGAAGTGGAGTGCCTCCTCCTCGCTGAGTCTGCCCTTCGCCGTGATATATTCCTTCAGCGTTATTCCGTTTACCCATTCCATAACGATGTACTGGATATCGTCGCGGACTGAAACGTCGAATATCTGCACGATATTTTTATGGGAAAGCATTGCGACAGCTCGCGACTCCGTCATGAAGCGTCTGCGAAACTCCATATTTTGCGAAAGCTCATCGCGCATTATTTTTATAGCGACCGTAAGACCGCTTCTTAAATCGACCGCCTTATAAACGATCGACATACCGCCCGTACCGATCACTTGTTTTATGTCATATCTGCCGTCTATAACAGTGTTCAGGTATCTGTCCATTATATCCTCCGAAAATTATTTCGTTATATCATAAATTACAAAGCACGACAGCCGTAATATTATCGCTGCCTCCGCCGTTTATCGCCGCTTCTATAAGAAGCTCGGCACAATTTTCCATATCGTTTCTGATTATCTGAGCCATCTGCTCCGCTTCCACGCTTCCCGAAAGTCCGTCCGTGCAAATAAGCACAATTTCACCCTGTGAAAGCTTTGCCGTGTTTATATCAACTGCAACCGTATCCTCGCTTCCTACTGCGCGGGTAATTATATTGCGGTGAGGATGTATTTTCGCTTCTTCCTCAGTTATCTGTCCCATATCGACCATCGCCTGAACGAAGGAATGATCGTGAGTTATCATGCGGATATCGTCCTGTGAAATTATGTACGCGCGGCTGTCGCCCACAAAAGCAACGGTTACCTCGTCATTTTTTGCCACGGCAACAACAGCGGTCGTACCCATACCGCGTTTACTTTCATTTCTGTCAGCTTCCCTTTTTACAAGCTCGTTTGCCTTGGAGATGCTCTCGTCAAGCAGCGTCTCAAGTGCATCCTTCGTCATTTCCCCGTCGTATTTGGACGCGATAATATCAATTACCGTGTCAACGGTTATGGCGCTTGCCTCTTCTCCGCCGTTTACGCCACCCATGCCGTCGCACACGATGGCAATTACTGTGCCATCCTTCATTTCACGCACGGCGAATGCATCTTGATTTGTCTTTCTGACAACTCCCTTGTCGGTTTTTGCATAAACTTTCATTGGTTTGTGCCTTCCTTTCAGGTGAAAGTATTTATCCGTTTGCTTTATTCCTTAACTGACCGCAGGATGCGTTGATATCGGCACCCAGCGTACGTCTTACCGTAGCCGTTATGCCGAGACGTTCAAGCTCGCTTCGAAACGCTTCGATAGCATCCTTGCGCGACCTTGTAAAATCACGCTCCGCAATGGTATTGACGGGAATGAGATTAACGTGGCAAAGACATCCTCGAAGCCTTTTCGCAAGCTCTCTTGCGTCGTCAAGGCTGTCGTTTTGCCCCTGTATCATGGTGTATTCAAAGGAGATGCGCCGTGTCGTCACCTTTACGTAGTCGCGGCACGCTTTCAAAAGCGTTTCCACGTCCCATTTGCGCGCCACAGGCATTATGGCTTTTCGCTTTTCATCGTTCGGCGCATGGAGCGAGATCGACAGCGTTATGGGAATATCAATTTTTGCAAGCTCGTATATCTTATCGACCAAGCCGCAGGTCGAAAGGGAAATATGTCTGTAGCCGATATTTTTTCCCTTTTCGTGATTGATATTTTTCAAAAACGTCATCACGTTGTCAAAATTGTCCAAAGGCTCACCTATTCCCATCAAAACGATGTTGGAAATACGCTCGCCCGTATCCTTTTCCGCAAAAATGACCTGATCGCAGATCTCTCCTGCCGTGAGATTTCTCACAAGACCGTTTTTTGTGGATGCGCAAAATGCACAGCCCATGCGGCATCCCACCTGGGTTGAAACGCAGATAGTATTTCCGTGATGGTATTTCATAACAACGCTTTCAACATATTCGCCGTCGTGAAGACGCCAAAGGTATTTCACCGTGCCGTCAATGGCGCTGACAAGCTTGCGCTCAATTTGCGGCACCGTTATAACCGAGCATTCCGCCAGCTTTTCACGGAGCGCTTTTGAAATATCGCTCATCTCGTCAAAGGAGGTTACTCCGCGATAGAGCCATGAAAACACCTGATCCGCTTTATATTTCGGCTGAGAAAGCTGTTTTAAAAGCTCCTGCAGCTGTTCATATGTCAATGATTTAAGTTCCGTCATATTTTTCTCATCCGAGCGGCAAAAAAGCCGTCACTTCCGTAAACATTGGGCAAAAGCGTTATACTGCCCGTTTCTTCATCGTATCGGAGTCCCTTCGGCGCGTCAAAGCTAAGGGGCTCAAAACTTTTGTTTTCCTGTAAAAAGCGTTTTACAACGTATTCGTTTTCCAGTTTATTGAGCGTGCAGGTGGAATAAAGGAGCGTTCCGCCCTTTTTAACGTATTTCGCCGCGTTGGACAGCAGCTCATACTGTATCTGCGGCAAGCCTTTGATCTCGTCAAAGCTTTTCATCTTTATCTCGGGCTTTTTCGCCATAACGCCGAGCCCTGAACACGGCGCATCGCATATCACCCTGTCGGCAAGCTCCAAAAGCTCCGCGTTTTCAGCTCTGCCGTCACCTGCCTTGGCAGAAACGGAGCTTAAACCGAGCCTTTCAGCCGAGCCCATCAAAAGTCCAAGCTTATTTGCGTGCAGATCAAACGCCAATATCCTTCCGCTATCGTCCATATCCACCGCCGTATAAAGCGTTTTGCCTCCCGGCGCGGCGCAAAGGTCAATAACCGTATCGCCTTTTTCTGCGGAAAGCAAGGAAGCGGCAAATGCAGACGCTTCATCCTGCACGAAGAAAAGCCCCTCGTCAAAGCCGTATATCTTATCCACCTTGCCCGTATCGTAAAGATGTACCGTGCGCTCACAAAGCTCACCCACCTTTGCGGAAAAGCCTTTTTCAGTAAGCCTTGCAATAAAATCGTCACGGGAAATTTTTCTCGTATTCACCGTTACGCTTAGCGTTTGCTCCGCCTTTGACGCAAGCATAGCCTCAACGTCGCCATACTGCTCAAGCCAAAGCTCGACTATCCAAAGGGGCACGGAGTAATTCACGCTCAAATACAGCGCAAGCTCCTTTTCCTTGTCGGGAAGCTTTATGCTGTCTTTGCCGCGAATGATATTTCTTATAACGGCGTTTACAAAACCCGTTGCGTGCTTGTCCTTGCTTTTTTTCACAAGCTCCACCGCTTCATCGCAGGCGGCGCTGTCAGGCACTTTATCAAGCATAAATATCTGAAAAACAGCCACGCGGATGCTGTTGCGCACCGTAGGCGACATTTTATCAAGCTTTATTTTTGAAAAAGCACTGATAATGTAGTCAATTTTTATCTGATTGTCAAGTGTACCGAAAACAAGCCTTGTGGCAAACGCCTTGTCCACATCGGAAAGACCGCCGTCCGTCAGCTTTTTGTCAAGCACGAGCGAGGCGTAAGCCTTCGTTTGCTCGCATCGTATAAGTGTTTTTACGGCAGTTTCTCTCGCTGTCATTTTTTCTTTCCTATCAATCGTTTCTTCTTCCGAAAATGAAAATTATTCTTAAAAGGCTCGCCAGCGCCGATGCAAGTGCCGCAACGTAAGTCATTGCCGCCGCCGAAAGCACCTTTTTCGCCCCTGCAAGCTCGTCATCGTAAAGTATATTCTGTCCGTCAAGCATTTCTATTGCACGCTTCGATGCGTTAAACTCAACGGGAAGCGTTATAAGCTGGAACACAGCCGCCGCGGAAAAGCAGATAATACCAACGGGGACGAGAAAGCTTATCTGAAAAATAAAGCCTAAAAGTATAAGGGGAAGCGCAATATTTGACGCCACCTGTGTCACGGGAATTATGGCGGATCTGAGCTTTATGGGTCCGTAGGCACGGGCATACTGAATGGCGTGTCCCGCCTCGTGAGCCGCAACGCCTATTGCCGCGACGGAGCTTGAGGAATATACGCTGTCCGAAAGGCGGATAACATTTGCTTTGGGATCAAAATGGTCGGACAGATTTCCTTTCACGTATTCAACGCGAACGTCATAAACACCTGCCGCCTGTAAAATAGCCTGCGCCGCCTGCGCACCCGTGATACCGCGGCGGGACATGACGGAGCTGTACTTATTAAAAGAGGAGTTTACCCTTGCGCTCGCCCATATTGCAAATATGGCGGCAGGTAAGATAAACAAAAGCTCCGCAAGCATATGGTCAAAATAGTAGCCTGAAAATAAAAACGAAAACATTATGTTACCTTTCTGAAAAACAAATTTTCCCTTATATAACACATTAAAGCTTATTTCCTGCTAAAAACGCCGCCGCTGTCATACGCTTTCCGTTTTCGGGATGAAGCTCCGTTATAGCTATTTTGCCGTTTTCGCAGGCGATAAATATTTTGCCGCCATTTGCGCCGATTATTTCACCGTTTTTCTTTCCTGTTTTTTCCCCGTCATAGGGTGTAACACTCAGCACCTTTACACGTCTGCCCGCAAGCTCCGTATATGCACATGGCCACGGATACAGCCCTCTCGTAAGATTGAATATCTCCGTCGCAGTCTTGCCAAAATCAATATTACCCATTTCCTTCGTTATCATGGATGCGTAAGTTGCCTTTTCATCATCCTGCTTCTCTCGCTTAAGCTCGCCCTTTTCAGCCAAAACAAGCGTTTCGGAAATAAGCTCAGCGCCCATTTCAGCCAAGCGGTCAAAAAGCGTTTCTGCATTATCCTCGCTGTAGATGGGTGTTTTTTTCACAAGGAGCATATCGCCTGTGTCAAGACCTTTTTCCATATACATCGCCGTAACACCCGTTTCACTTTCGCCGTTGATTATTGCCCACTGAATAGGCGCGGCGCCTCTGTATTTCGGCAAAAGCGACGCGTGGATATTGATACATCCGAATTTCGGGTAGCTTAAAATATATTCGGGAAGTATCTTTCCGTAAGCGGCGACGACAATAACGTCAGGTGCGAGCCTTACAAGGTCAGCCTCAAAAGCACCGTCCTTGAGTGTAACGGGCTGTAAAACCTCGATGTTCTCTGTAAGGGCAAGCTCCTTTACAGGCGAAAACACAAATTTCATACCTCTGCCCTTTTGCTTGTCGGGCTGAGTTACAACAGCCACTACCTCGTGGCCGTCTGCGATTATGCGCTTGAGCGCAGGCACGGCAAAATCAGGCGTGCCCATATATAAAACTCTCATTAGTTTTCCAGCTCCTCAGGTGAAAGCATACGGATAACCTTATCCGTGTATAAAATGCCGTCAAGATGGTCAGTTTCATGGCAAAACGCCTTTGCAATAAGTCCCTCTTCCGTGTATTCGACCTTTTTTCCGTTTCTGTCGATACCGCGGATAGTTACCTTCATGGGTCTGTTTGTAACGCCGTATTTACCCGGCACGGACAAACAGCCCTCAGCCGTTTGCTGTGTGCCCGATGTTGCTACGATTTCGGGATTGATTATTTCATATACCTTCTTTTTCGCAGGGTCGTTTATAACAAAGATCCTTTTCAAAACGCCTACCTGAGGCGCGGCAAGACCGACTCCGTCAGCCTTTTTTACCGTATCTATCATGTCCGAGATAAGTGTAAGCACCTTCGCGTCGATCACCTCGACGGGACGGCACTTTTTTCTCAAGACCTCATCCGTGTCCAAAACTATGTTTCTGATTGCCATTTTGCATTTCCTTTCCGTTGCCTATATATTGACGTAAGGATTTATATCCACCGAAAGGGATACATCCTTATTTGCTTTTTCTGAATAATGGGCTTTCATAACAAGCTCCATAACCTCGCGAAACGATTTATCGGCGCGGCATCGCACAAAAAGCTTATATCTGAACTTATTATTCGCCTTGTATACAGCCGCCTTTGACGGGCCGAGTATATGTATGGGTACCTTGTGCTTTTTCGCCGTCTGCTGTAAAAGCTGACAAAAGGCTTGAGCTGCCTTTGATGCGCTTTCCTCTTTTTCGGAGGAGAGCACCGCAAGACATATATCGCAAAAAGGCGGATAGTGCATTTGACGGCGCATATTTATCTCCGTTGCGAAAAAGCCTTCGTAATCCTGCTTTACAGCCGCTTTTATCACTTCGCTTTCTGGCATCGTCGTCTGAATAACGGCTCTTCCCTCGCTCTCGCCGCGTCCCGCTCTGCCGACCACCTGCGTCAGCATGGAAAACGCCTGCTCAAAAGCCATGAAGCTGTCGCTGTACAGCATACCGTCCGCCGACAGCACGCCGACAAGGGTTACTTTCGGAAAATCAAGTCCTTTTGTCACCATCTGTGTGCCTATAAGGATATCGGCTTTTCCCTGCTTGAACGCAGACAGTATTTTTTCGTGGGACTCTTTGCCGCCGGTGGTATCGGCGTCCATGCGCAGTATACGCGCCATGGGAAACAGCTTTAATATCTCAGCCTCGGCACGCTGTGTGCCGACACCGCTGTATTTAACGTATTCACTGCCGCATTCCGTGCATTTTGATATATTTTCCGTGGAATATCCGCAGCAATGACACATGAGCCTGTCGTTTGCCTCGTGATACGTCAGCGCAATACTGCAATTCGGGCACGTTTGCACATGACCGCATTCACGGCACGATACAAAGGTATTGTACCCGCGCCTGTTTATAAATATAACAGCCTGCTCGCCTTTTTCAAGCGTCGCCGCAAGCTCACGCTTAAGCGTTGTTCCGATGATCTGCGAGCCGCCATCAAGCATTTGCTGTTTAATATCAGCTATCACTACCTTTGGCAGAGGATTTCCTCCGAAGCGCTTGCCCAGCTTATAAAGCGTGTATCTTCCGCTTACGGCGTTATAGTAGCTTTCAATGCTCGGCGTTGCGGAAGCCAAAACAAGCAATGCCTTTTCGTTTGCACAGCGAAAGCGCGCAACGTCACGGGCGTGATAACGGGGATTTTGCTCCGATTTATAAGTATGCTCCTGCTCCTCGTCGATTATAATAACGCCAAGGTCTTTCACGGGAGCAAACACGGCAGAGCGTGTTCCGATAACAACGTCAGCAAGTCCCTTTCGTATCCGCTTGCACTCATCGTAGCGCTCGCCGACGGAAAGACGGCTGTTGAGTACGGCAACACGGCTTCCGAAGGCGTCGAAAAACAGGGAGAGCATCTGCGTTGTAAGCGCGATTTCAGGGAAAAGCACGATTGCGCTTTTGCCCTGCTCAAGAGCTTTTGCAACAAGCTCAAGGTAAACTCTCGTTTTACCGCTTGAGGTTACGCCGTAAAGCAACGCCGCCGACGGTCTGCGCTGTAAAAACTGCTTTTCCATTTCATCGTAAACAGCTTTTTGATGCTCCGTCATGGGCGATAAAGGCTTCAGCTCATTGCGCTGTATGTTTTTATATGGGTTTCTGTAGGCTTCCTCGTCAAAGATCTGAACTATTCCTTTTTTTTCAAGCGTCTTTACCGTGGACAGCTTTACGCCGCAGTAATACTCGATCTCGCGCACGGTCATTGCACCCTTGACAGCAAGCACCTCAATAAGCTTTTCCTGATTTTTCGTAAGCTTCCTTTCGCCGAGACAAGCCTCTATCTCCCCCTGCTCCATCGCAAGGCGCACGGTCTTCACCGTAAGATCAAGGCCGGCTTTTTCGCTTTTGCTTTCGCATTGTATATAGCCTGAAAAGACAAGCTCACTTAAAGCTTCGCTCTGTTGCGGTGTGAGCTTTTCGGAAAGCTCCGCCTCCGTCATTGTGCCGCCATTTTCTTCAAAAATACGCAAAACCTCAAGCAAGGGCAAATCAAGCTGTGATACGTCCTGCTCAAGGCTGTTTATGGTATATACCGCTGTTGCTGTAATGCCCTTAACTGCTCCGAACGTCGCCGAAGCAGTTTCATAAAATGTAGTAAAATATCGGTTTTTCATCCAAAGGATAAGGGACATTTCATTTTCGCTGTACCTTACTCGGCTTTCATCCACCGACAATACGGGCTTTGTTCTTGCCACGTCTGTTTTATCCGATATTGCCGCAACAATACCGAAGCGTTTTTTATTGCCCTTACCGAAGGGAACGGTTACCGTTACACCAGGCAAAACCTTTTCGGCAAGCTCGTCTGATATACGGTAATCGTATGCCTTATCCATGCCGATGACCGCATTTTCAACGTAAACAGACGCAAATCTCATAGCTTATTCGTCTTTCTCCTCATCCTCATCGGCTACCTCTTCGCTTTCGCCTTCAGCGAAAATAGCGTCAAGGGATCCGAGCAATTCATCCTCGCCGCCTTCCTCATGCTCACCTTCAGCGGCTTCATCCTCATCGTCGTTAAACTTAACCGCAGCAAGCTCTGCTTCACGCTGAGCGGCTTCTTCCGCACGGCGGCGCTTAAGCTCTTCACGCATAAGGCGCTTTGCAACGGCTTCCTCGCCGGAAATTATCTTAAGCTTGCCTGCTTCAAACTCCTTAATAGCCAAGGAAATAGGCTTTTCGGAAAGCTCCTCGTTGTTGTCGTAAGCTTCTTCGGCAAGGTATCTTGCTCTCTTTGCCGTTGCAACGACAACGGAATATCTGTTTTTCTGTTCTGCAATTATTTCATTCATTTTCGGGTGCAGCATATCAGTTCACATTCTCCTTATTTATTAAATGACTAACTTTGTCTTTCATTCTTTCGGTTTTATTCTTTTCAGCTGACATGATGGAGAGCATCTTCATCGTCGCCTCCTGCAGATCGTCGTTTATTACGATATAATCGTATTCATCTGCTCTTGTCATTTCGCTTCGCGCCGTATACAAACGCTTTTGGATCTTTTCCTCAGTTTCCGTCGCCCTGTCGCGCAGGCGCTGTTCAAGCACCTCAAAGGACGGGGGCATGACGAAAATATGAACGGCATCCTTACATACGCTGCGAATACGTCTTGCACCTTGAGTATCTATCTCAAGGATAACGTCGTTACCCTGCTCGATATTCATCTCAACGAAGGTCCTCGGTGTACCGTAAAACTCGTCGCAATACTCCGCATACTCAAGGAAATCATCAACCTCTATGCGGCTTTTGAAATAATCCTTGGTCACGAAATGGTAATCTATCTTATCCTTTTCCTCACCGCGAGGCTTTCTCGTAGTCATGGACACGGAGAAAACGGTGTTTCTGCGGCTGGCAAGGATATTTTTAATAAGCGTACTTTTTCCGCTTCCCGACGGGGCGGAAATGACAAATAAAGTGCCTTTACTCATCATCCGACATCTCCTCTCCCTCATCGTAGAATCTGTTGGCAACCGTTTCGGGCTGAACGGCGGAAAGAATAACGTGGTCACTGTCCGTTATGATAACGGCGCGCGTTCTTCTTCCGTAAGTGGCGTCGATGCAATTTCCTCTGTCCTTCGCATCCTGAATGATACGCTTTATGGGCGCGCTTTCAGGGCTGACGATGGTCACTATTCTCGCCGCTGAAACCATGTTTCCAAAACCAACATTTATAAGCTTCATATCAGCCAACTCCTACTCTATATTTTGGATCTGTTCACGTATCTTTTCAAGCTCAGCCTTCGTATCGACAACGTCCTTTGCAATTTCAAGGTCGTTCGCCTTTGAACCGATAGTATTTATCTCGCGGTTCATTTCCTGAAGCAAAAAGTCGAGCTTTCGTCCCGTGGGCTTTTCCTCGTTTATCATGGAATCAAACTGCGCTATATGGCTTTTAAGTCTGACTATCTCCTCGGTAACGGATATTCTGTCAGCATAAATTGCAACCTCCGTCAACAGTCTTGCCTCGTCAACGGTCACACTGTCAAGCATCTCGTTTATGCGCTCTTTAAGTCTTTCCGCATATTCCGCAACGGTCCTCGGCGATCGCTGTTCAATTCTTTCAACGGCATCGGTTATAAGGTGGATACGCTCCGTAAGGTCGTCGTAAAGACGCTTGCCCTCTGTAGAGCGCATCTCGTCATACTCCTTAAGGGCAATATCGGCGGCGGCAAAAACGCTTGACGCTATCCATTCTCTGTCCTCGTCCTGTTTTTGCACGTCAAACGCATCGTTGTAGCGAGAAAGCAAAGAAAGAGTGACGTCATCCTTAAGCTCGTATTCATCTTTTATGGAGCGAAGCACCTTAACGTATCCATCCAAAAGGGGCTTATTGAGCCTTATCTGAACGGCGTCGCCCTCAGTCGGCACGATACCGACGGATATATCGACCTTTCCGCGTGAAATATGCTTTTGAACATACTTTTTTATAGGCTCTTCAAGATAACCGTAAGCGCGCGGCATACGCACGTTGCATTCAAGAAAGCGGGAATTTACGGAGCGGATCTCGAAAAGCATATCAATTCCGTTAATATTTTCCTTGGCTCTTCCGTAGCCTGTCATACTTTTTAACATAACGACCTCTGATTAAATAATTCTGCATCTTATAGTATATCACATAATACACAAATTGTCAATTATTATATAATAATATTTTAAATATTATATCTCGTGCGCGATTTTATATACGTCATTTTTCGGCACGCCTCTGTCCTTCGCCGTCTGTTTTACGGCATCCATTTTCGACATACCGCCTTCAAGATAGTAATTCAAATGCTCTTCAACGGTCATTTCAGCCCAAAAACAACCGTCGTCTTCCTTTGCGCCTTCAATTATCATAACGAATTCCCCCCTCGGCTCTGCCTCGCTATACGTATCCAGCGCCTCGGAAAAGCTTGTGTATACAGCCTGCTCGTGAATTTTCGTAAGCTCGCGGACAAGCGTTATTTTTCTGTCGCCCCATTTTTTCAGCATATCCGAAAGCGTTTTTACAAGCTTATGGGGGGCTTCGTAAAAGATCATCGTTCTCGTTTCCGTTGCAAGCTCCTCAAGCCTTTTAAGTCTGCTTTTGTTCGCTGTGGATAAAAAGCCCTCGAAAACGAAGCGCGTCGTGTCAATTCCCGATATTGCAAGGGCTGAAACTGCGGCACAAGCACCGGGTATAACGGATACGGTCAGCCCCGCATCTATGCACATTTTTACGATATCAGCGCCCGGATCTGATATGGCAGGCATACCTGCGTCGGTTATAAGTGCGCAGACCTCGCCGTTTTTCATGCGCTCAAGCAGCTTTTCTCCGCTTGCGTGCTTATTATGCTCATAGTAGCTTACAAGGGGCTTTTTTATGTCAAAATAGTTGAGCAGCTTAATTGATACTCTCGTATCCTCCGCGGCGATAAAATCCACGCTTTTCAGCGTTTCAACAGCTCTGTAAGTCATATCTCCCAAGTTACCTATGGGCGTTCCCACAAGGTAAAGCGAAATTTTATCCAAAATAAACAGCCTCCATTTCAGGTGTTTTTTCTCCCTTTTCATCCGTTACGTAAAGCGGCATATCGGTGACAAGTCCCGTTGCGCCGTCCTTGCGTGCATCAACTGTAAAAAGCCGCGGCAAAGCGTTTTTATCGTGGCACACAAGGCGCATACGCTTTGGCTCAAGCCTATGCTTTATCATCACCGCAAAAATTTCAGCCATGCGCTCCGTTCTGTGTACCATTACGAATCTGCCACCGCTTTTCAAAAGCCAAGCTGCCGCCGACACCACGTCCTCAAGCTCGCAAAAGACCTCGTGACGCGCCGCCGCCTTCATTTTATCCGGACTTTTCATTCCGTCGTTCGCCTTGCGATAAGGCGGATTTGCCGTAACGACGTCAAAGCTCCCCGCCTCAAATTTGCGGTAATCGCAAACGTTTCCGCAAATTATCTCGACCTTATCCTCAATGCCGTTAAGCTTTACTGACCGCCTTGCCATATCGCAGGCGTTTTCTGAAATTTCAAGACCGCAAACGTACTTCGGTTCTTTTTTCGCGCACAGCAAAATAGGTACAATGCCGTTGCCCGTGCAAAGGTCCATCACCGTTTCACCCTGCTTTATCCCCGCGTATTCCGCCAAAAGCACGGCATCCGTACCGAAGCGAAAGCCTCCCTTTTGCTGAATGATCTTGAAATCCTTTATTAATATATCGTCTAAAGTTTCATTTTCCTTAAGCATACACTTGAATTTTCCCGTTATTTTTATTCTTTTATTAGATTTTATCACATTTTTAAAGTTTTGTACAGATTTTTATTGACGAAAGCGAAAATTTATCGTAAAATGATATGAGATAAGCAAATGAAACGGAGATCACTATGGTATTTAACTACATCGTTCCCTGTCTTTTCGGGCTTGAGGGGCTTTGCGCCGACGAGCTTAAAATGATGGGAGCTTCAAACGTATGCGCATATGACGGAAGAGTAGCCTTTTCAGGCGACGAGGAGCTTTTGGCAAAGGCTAACATCAATTTACGCACAGGTGAGCGCGTGCTGATACTGCTCGGCTCGTTTAAAGCTGAAAGCTTTGACGACCTTTTTGAAGGCGTTAAGGCGCTCCCCCTCGAAAATTACATCACGAAGGATTCGGCTTTTCCCGTAAAGGGTCATTCCATTCGCTCAAAGCTGTTCAGCATTCCCGACTGTCAGAAAATAATTAAAAAGGCAGCTGTTGAGCGCCTTAAATCAAAATATCACCTTGCCTATTTCCCTGAAACGGGAAACAAGGTACAGCTTCAGTTTTCCATAATAAACGACGTTGCCTCGATCATGATAGATACATCGGGCATCGCCCTTCATAAGCGCGGCTACCGTCCGCAGGGCAACGCCGCACCTCTTCGCGAAACGCTTGCCGCCGCCATGGTAAAGCTTGCTCATTACAAAGCGGCAATTCCCCTGTGGGACCCCTTTTGCGGCTCAGGCACTATCGCCATAGAAGCCGCCATGTATTCCGCAAATATGGCACCCGGACTTCACAGACGCTTCGACGGCGAACGCCTTCCC
Organism: Oscillospiraceae bacterium; assembly: GCA_015067075.1. Lineage (GTDB taxonomy): Bacteria > Bacillota > Clostridia > Oscillospirales > SIG530 > SIG530. The sequence continues at coordinate 26,293 of SVND01000011.1, read as the reverse complement.
TTTATTAACAGCAGTGCTTGGCAGCACGCAAGAGCCGATGCCCTGGACGCGATCTCCCTGCGTGAGTGTGATATAACGGCGACGGATATTGACCCTCAGGCTATCGAGCTTACCCGTCTCAACGCACAGCGCGCAGGCGTTGCAAAGCTTATTAAAACAGATGTTTTGCCCGTTAAGGCGATGCACAGCGATACACCGCGCGGTATGATAATCTGCAATCCGCCCTACGGTGAAAGGCTTTCCGACTCCGCCCATTGCGCCGAGCTTTACAAGGAAATGGGCACGGTCTTCGCAAGGCTTGACAATTGGAAATATTTCGTTATTACCTCCCACGAGCAGTTTGAGCTTTACTTCGGCAAACGCGCCGATAAAAAGCGCAAGCTTTATAACGGTATGATAAAATGCGACCTTTATCAATATTTCAAATAATATTTTTGCGGTAAGGAAGTAAAAATGAGACACGTATTTATAATCAATCCCAAGGCAGGTAAAGGCAACAAGGTCTCCGAAATTAAAGCAAAGATCCTTTCCTTTTTTGCTGAAAAAGCCGAAAAATTCGATATTTACGTGACGGAATATGCAGGTCACGAAAGCGAGATCGCGGAAAAGGTTGCCCAAAGCGGCGAGGACGTGCGCATCTACGCCGTCGGCGGTGACGGCACGCTTAACAAGGTCGTTCGCGGAATGTATAAATACAAAAACGCCGCTGTAACGGTTATTCCCTGCGGCTCGGGCAATGATTTTGTCAAAATGGGCGGTAGGGAGAAAAGCGCCTTTTATGAGCTTGAAAAGGTCATTGACGGCGAGGAAAGAGTCATTGATATGTACAGCGTCGGCGATGACAACGTCGGAGTTAATATAAGCTCCGTCGGCTTTGATGCCACTATCTGCGCCGAGGTAAATAAGTATTCACGCTTTATGCCCGGCAAGGCGGCTTATATGCTTTCCCTTCTTATCTGCCTTTTTACAAAGCTGAAAAATCCATTCAACATCACCGTTGACGGCGAAAACGGAAGACAGCAGATCACGGGAAATCACCTTCTTTGCGCCGCCGCAAACGGTTGCTTTTACGGTGGAAGCTTTTATCCCTCCCCTTACGCAAGGCTGGACGACGGGCTTCTTGATTTTATCCTTATCAAGTCCGTTTCACCCTTTTTGATCCTTTCATTTTTGGATACATATAAAAAAGGCACTCATATTGAAAAGCTGAAAAAATACGTAACGTATATCCGCGGTAAAAGGATCGAGATACAGGGAAAGGAAAAGGTCGCCGTGCAATACGACGGCAACGTGGAATACAGCGACAGCGCAGTTTTTGAAATAATGCCGAAAGCGCTCCGCTTCGTTTTCCCAAAGGCATAAAACACGAAAACAGACGAAAAGAATATCACTATAAAAAAGAGAAGACTCGCTCTATTTGGGCGAATCTTCTTTTTTCGTTGTAATTTTTGAAAGGCTTCCCCTTGAGGGTAATGAATGACAGTCCTGTGCGACTGTCAGAACGTAAGCGTGACCGAGCCGCAGCGAGACAGCTGTCACGAATTGACTGATGAGGTGTTGTCACCAAACCTCCGTATGAGCTGCAATCGCAAACGATTTTCTTGCGTTTGGGCGATATAATTCAATTAAATTCCCGTAAGGTCAAAGGGCGGGATATACTCCTCGCTTGCGGAGCGTCTGTCCTGCATATAACCCTTCGTCATATCGTTTTCCACGAGAAATTTTACGACCTTATCGTATTCAAGGCTCGTAAGCCGTCTTTTAAGTTCGGGGTAATTATCAAGCTTTCCGCAGGGCGTATACTGGGACATGACCGATATTTCCACCTCGCCGTTCGGGAAAAGCTCCTTTAATTTTTCAAACACCTTTATGGAGTCGCGCCATGCATTCGGTAAAACGAGATGTCTTACGATAACGCCTTTTTTCATTATGCCGTTTTCGTCAAATTCGCACCTGCCAACCTGTCTGTACATTTCCTGCACAGCCTCTATCGCCCTTTCAAAGTAGTCCTCAGCCTTGCTGTATCTTGCTGAAAGCTCGCCGCTGTAATACTTGATATCGGGAAGATAAATATCCACAAGTCCCTGCAAATTTCTAAGAGTATGAACGTTTTCGTAGCCGCCGCTGTTATAGACGACGGGCACGTTAAGTCGCGTTGGCTTCGTCAAAAGCTCGGGCAGAATATGGGCGTAATGAGTGGGATTTACAAGGTTTATATTGTGCGCTCCGTTTTCCACAAGCTTGTCAATAGCTTCACGAAGCCGGGCAACGCTTATTACCTTTCCTTCGCCGCCGTGGCTTATCTGCTCGTTCTGGCAAAAAACACAGCCAAGCACGCATCCGCTGAAAAAAACTGTGCCCGATCCGCGTGTACCCGATATGGGCGGCTCCTCCCACATATGAAGCGATGCTCTCGCCGCCTTCGGAAGCAGCGGCATTTTACAGTAGCCCTCACCCTTTTCAGCCGTTCGGAGCGCTCCGCATCGGCGCGGACATTGTTTGCAGATAAGCTCCGTCATGACAGCTTCGCCGTTATCTGCATCCAATCATCCTTTTGCGCAGTTTCCTTTATCACAAGTCCGCTGTCCTTGATGGCTTTTATAACCTCTTCGCTTCTCGGCGCAATAATACCGCTTGCAATGAAAACGCCGTCATCAGCCAAAAGCGTCTGTACCGTCGGCGCTATTGCAATAATAACGTCGGCAACGATATTTGCCGTGATTATATCGTACTTTTGCGTAGCAATGCTGTCGTAAACAGCCTTATCTCCTGCCACGTCACCCACAACGACGCTGATATCGTCAATATCGTTGAGCTTTGCGTTTTCTTCAACTGTTTCCGTGGCGTTCGGGTCAATATCAACGCAAACCGCCTTGCCTGCACCCAAAAGCTTTGCGCCGATGGCAAGAATACCGCTTCCGCAGCCAAGGTCGAGCACGCTGTTCCCTGCTTTCGTATATTTTTCAAGAGCGCAAAGACAAAGCTGTGTCGTCTGATGCATACCCGTGCCGAAAAGTCTGCCAGGATCAAGGTTAATAACAACTCTGTCAGCTCTGTCAACGACCTCCCATTCGGGCTTGATAATAAATCTTTCACCAAGCTCGAATGGCTTATAATACTGCTTCCAATTATTCGCCCAATCCTCGTCGTTTACGCTTCTTGTTTCAACTGAAAGCTCGCCGTAATCGCCGTTTTCATCAATCTTTTTAAGCTCAGCCATGGCGAAAACGACCTTTTCACAAAGCTCCTTACCAAATTCATTATCCGATACATAAGCCTTGATATGGGGCTGTTCTTTTTTTCTTCTGTCATATTCATTTTCGTCGATGAAATCCCAATAAGGAATATGTGTTTGAACGACGTTGTCAAAATCGGCAAAGTCGCAAATTTCAACGCTTTGAATACCTATCTCCGACAGAATTTCAGCAAGGTATTCCAAAACCTCGCCGCTTTTGCTTGTAATTTTTATCTCTATCCAATCCATTATCTTTTTCTCCTTTTCTCTTTTGCATCAAGTGATACGGAAAACATCATCATAACTACCATTCGTATTGCCGACTCGGCAAACAATGCTCCGCACAGAATTTTTATTACTGCTCCCACCTCCGTGGACGGTATAAGAGCGAATATAACTGCGGCGGCAACGGCAAGTACAAGGGAAATTCCTATATATATGCTTGCAAACGTGCGCGACAGCTTTTTCTCCTTTGTAAAAGTGCTCTTTATATATATAAATTCATATATAAATACGAGTGCCAGCGCCAAAAGGATCACAAACTCCCAAAGCACTATCCACGCGGTAGCCTTATACTCATAAAGCTCCGTTAAAAACGACACGCCTATTACGGAAATGGCTACGGCAAAGGCAAGCAGTGCAAGAAAAAATACACCGCCTAAAATGCTCGTGACCAAATTTATCTTTTTTAAATTTTCGGGGAATATCCCCTTATAATTTATATGTTCTTTTCTTTTGCTCATATCAATAAAACCTTATCTGCGCTATAACCTTTCCCAAAATACTTACGCTGTCAACGATTATGGGCTCCATACTGCTGTTTTCGGGTTGAAGCCTGAAATGACCGTTTTCCTTGTAAAAACGCTTTACGGTAGCGCTGTCGTCAACGAGGGCAACGACTATCTCTCCGTTGTATGCCGTAGACGCTTGCTTGCAGATTATGGTGTCGCCGTCGTACATACCGATCTCTATCATACTGTCACCGCTTACCGTAAGGGCAAACAGCTCGCCGCTGTCATACCCTCCGCTGAAAGGTATATATCCATCAATATTTTCAATGGCGAGTATGGGGATGCCTGCAGCGACCTTTCCGACGAGGGGAACGTAAGATACGCCTGACTGCATCGTTGCCGACGGCAACGTAATGGCGCGCTTTTTACCCGCAGGCTTTTCAATAAGCCCCTCCTCCGCCAATCTGTTTATGTACTGATACGCGGTGGACGTGGATTTTATTCCGCAGTATCGGCATATTTCACGGACTGTGGGCGGAATACCCTCCTTGCGAAGGCTGTCAGCGATAAAATCATATATACGTTTTTTAAGCTCGTCATCTTGTCTTTTCATGCTGTCGCTTCCTTTCGTAATAAAACATTGCGGCAATGGTCTTTCCATCGTCTATCTCGCCGTTTTCTATCATTTCATATATTTTTTCACGCGGTAATTTTTCGATGGATAAAAATTCATCCTCATCGGGGGAATTTTCCGTCACCTTAAGTCCTCTTGCAAGGTAGATATACAGCATTTCCTTGCAATATCCGACGGACGGACAGATCCTGCCGAGAAATTCAAAGCTTTCCGGCGTTGCGCCTATCTCCTCTTTAAGCTCTCGAAGAGCACCCTCGCGCGGGTCTTCATCCTTTTCAAGCTTTCCTGCAGGCACTTCATAAATAAGTCTGCCGAAGGCATATCTGAATTGCTTTACAAGGTAGATATCATCCCCGTCCTCCGCAACGATGCAAACGCCTCCGTTATGCTCCACTATCTCGCGCGTCGCCTCTTTGCCGTTGGGCAAAAGCACCTTATCTACGCGCGCGTTAAAAACTCTGCCCTTAAATTTATATTCACTGCTGATATGCTTTTCTTCAAAATTCATTCTTATCATTTCCTTTCCTGCGTATAATTGGTATAGCTGATCTTCAAAGTTATTTTTCGGGGGATACATATTATGCGCATAAACACAAATATACCCATGGACTACAATCTGCTTTCAGAGCACCTTGCGCAAATGCAATGGGAGTTTCCCTTTGCCTGTTTTTTCGATATCGGCAAAAGCATCTTCGGCAGACAGCTTCATATGGTACGGCTGGGTAAAGGTCATCGCACCGTTTTCATAAACGCCGCCCATCACGGCAGTGAATGGATGACTTCCATGCAGCTTTTGAATTTTTGCAACGCGTTTTGCCAAGCCGCAGAGGATGGGCTGAGCTTATTCGGCTACAATTGCCGCCTTATTTTAAAAAAGTACACGCTTTTTCTCATGCCGATGGTAAATCCCGACGGCGTTTGCCTCGCCGTAAACGGACTTTCAAAGGAAAGCTTTTTTTACGAGCGCATCCTTGCCATGAACGGCGGCAGCACGGATTTTACCCATTGGCAAGCAAACGGCAGAGGCGTTGACCTTAACCACAATTACGACGCGGGCTTTTATATCGCAAAGGAGCTTGAACCGAGCTACGGCGTAACGGCTCCCTGCCCCTCGCGCTACGGCGGAAGCTTTCCCGAAAGCGAGCCCGAGGTTGCGGCAATATGTGATTTTGTAAGAAAAAACGGGATCGACGTTGCCGTCGCCCTGCATAGCCAAGGCGAGGAGATATATTACGATTATTGCGGTCACATTCCTCGCGGCGCACGCAAATACGCCCACGCCATGGCAAGCGCAAGCGGCTATACGCTAAGCAAGCCCGACGGTATCGCCTCTTACAGCGGATTTAAGGATTGGTTTATAGATAAATTCGACCGTCCTGCCTTTACAATTGAGATAGGACTTGGACAAAACCCCTTGCCGCTTTGTGATTTCGGGAGTATTTACCGCAAGCTTGCACCGATGCTACTTTCGTTGTGCCCGTGACTTATCGAGATAATTTTGCAAAATTATCGCCGCCGAGTCCGTATCCACGGTTTCACGGCGCTTTTTGCCGCGCTTTTCACCTTGGTTCATGAAGGTGTATGCCGCGGCAGTCGTAAGACGCTCGTCCATAAAATCCACGGGAACGTCAGTGTATCTTTTAAGGCGCGAGGCAAAATCCTCCGTCTTTTCGGCGCGTGGTCCTTTCGTTCCGTTCATATTCAGCGGCAAGCCGATAACCACCTTGCCGACTTCTCTCTCTTTAATAAATTCAGCAACCTTTTTCGCTAAAACGGTAAGATCGCTCTCTTTTATCGTACCCGCCGTAGATGCTAAAAATTCAGTCGGGTCAGACAACGCAAGCCCCGTTCTCACGTCGCCCAGATCTATCCCTAAAATTCTCATATTCTATAGACCTTTCTCAAAAAAAATTTTTGTTAATTCTTCCACGCATATTGCGGCGAAAAGAAATGATAATAATATCGGTAATGAAATCATCAGATCTCATTTCAAAAGTAACACAAAAGGAAGGATACCAAATGGATAAATTAGCTCTTTCGCTCGCCGTTATCGGCGCGCTGAACTGGGGTAGTATCGGAATATTCGGCTTCGATGCAGTCAGCTGGCTTTTAGGCGGTCAAGGCTCAATAGTAAGCCGTATAGTTTTCACTATCGTCGGACTTGCGGGTATTTGGTGTATTTCGCTTCTCTTCCGCGACAGAGAGATAATCGAAACCGATATGTAACGACAAAGAGGGCTTGGGCTTTTCGCTCAGGTTCTCTTTTTATATTGACAAATCGCCGCTCATGTGTTAAAATATGTCTTTAAAAAGTAAAGGAGGCTTTTCCATGGCGGAGATAATGGAGTTTTTACGGGAATTTAATATTTATTCAGTAGTAATAAGGATAGTCTGTGCCTTTTTGCTGGGCGGCGCTATTGGCTTTGAACGTGAAAGAAACGGACACGCCGCAGGATTTCGCACACACATTCTAGTTTGCATTGGCGCGGCGATGGTCGTTTTGACGGGCTTTTTCTCCGTCGAGGTGCTCCGCTTCAGCTCCGATCCCTTGCGCATGGCGGCGCAGGTCGTTTCAGGCATAGGCTTTATCGGCGCAGGCACCATCATGGTCACCCACGCTCACAACGTGCGCGGTCTTACGACTGCCGCAGGGCTTTGGAGCACAGCTGCCATCGGCCTTGCCACAGGCGCAGGCTTTTACGAGGGCGCGCTTATATGCACGCTTATTATGATAATCGTCATGTCGCGGTTTAAAAGCTTTGACAAGCTCATCTCCGCAGGAAAATCGAGCTTTACAGTTTATTTTGAGATAAACGGTCTCGATAATACGAACGAGGTTTTGGAAAATCTCAAGGGCAACGGCATCTCGCTTCGGAATATCGACATAAAAGCGCCTAAAAGCTCAGCTTCGGGAAATATCGGCATCGAAGCCACCGTGCCTTGCAAAAAAGGCGACACGGAGCAGGAGCTTATTGATAAGATATGCGCCGTTGACACAGTTGTGTTCGCCGTAATTACCGACTAATCTCCCTGTTTTTCCTCAACAAAGACTATCTGTCCCGTCACGCTGCTGAATATGATGTTGCTTATATCCGTTTCAACCCTCCACGCACAGCCAAGCACGATCGATTCGATCTCTCGCTCTATGGTGTTGTACATACGGTAATACCCTTGTTGCGCATTTTCCATCGTTACTTTTCTGCCTTTATAAAAATCAGCAACGGCAAACAGCATATTAAGCATATCCCTTTCGCTTGCCGACATAAATTCAAGCGTGCCGAAAAACCAGATACCTTTAGCCGCTTTGATTCCATCTCGACAAACTGTAAGCTCAAGCTGTGCACCTATTACAGGTGTCTGATCTATCATCTGCTTTACAGTTATTACTGTTTGCTGTATTTCCTCCGTCACCTGTCCCAGCTCATAATATGTGGGCGGCAAGCCTATATCCGAGAAAAACCGCGACGCATGACGCTGTGCCTCTGCGGCGGACGCAGGTACGTTTTCGATTTCATTATTTATATATTCAATATTTCCAAGACTGTCATACTTAATATACGATATTCCGTTTGACAGCCTTTTTCCGTTTTCATCAGCTTCAAGGGTACATTTTCCCAAAAGTAGCTGTGCCGCAAGGGATATTGACGTATCGATATCGTTGAATTTGACAGCGCCAAGCTCGCTATAAGCATTTTCCACGTTGCCGCTGATTTTAAGACCTCTTTCAGCAAGGACCTGCTTTGCCGTTTCAAAGGTATCCGTGCTCATTTTTTCTTTCGATGCTTTGTTGAAATAAAGTTGGATCCCGATGAAAACGTCAACGATTATCAGCATAGCTATGAGCAGAGTTTTAACATGTGTCCATTTCATCGCCCGTCACCTGCCGTTATCACCCATTGAGGATATATCAGTTTATCTTCATTTTCAGATGCTTCGTTCATGTAAAGCATGGCATCCTCAACGTACATAGTTTCTTCAGCGCTTTCATCGTTAAAAATAAACACAGTTGACGTAGCAGGAATTCTTCCGCTTCTATCGAGCATGGAATAGCCGCAAAGCGCTATATCAGCTTCTGTAATATATCCATCCTTGATCGATATTTTAATATGATATCCCTTTTCATTTTCAATGGCGATACCGCCTGAATTATAACCAAAATAAAAATCGAATCTCCGATCACTCTCATCGTATACAGTCTTAATAAGCTCAGCCGTCGCGCCCGTGCCTCCGATAAAACTTTGATCAAGCTGTAATATCAGCGAGTAAGCCGCGCGTGCGTATTGCCCCACATCCATCGTGCCGCCTGCCAACGTGCCGAGCAGTGATACAACGGAAAGACCGTTGGATTCAGATTGTGCATTATAAAGTATCCGTCCGTCTTCATAAATACGAACGGTCGTATCGCGCTGAACGTAGATCATAGACCTGTCAAGCTGATAGCTGTTAAGATTGTGTATGTTATATCCAAATGCAGATAAAACGGTATTTATAATGCTCGTATTCGCATCAATGATAGAGTCATCGAGCAAATAAAACAGCGAAAATTCATCTTTTTTTATGCTGAATTCCGGAAGTCCCGTTTGCAAAAGCAAAAGCGTTTGCTCCGCAACCGTATTTTCAAGCTCAGCCTCATCATCCGCATCAAAAACAAACATTCCGCGCATTGATGCCGCCGCAAGCTTTTCATCAAGCTCCGTATATTCCTTATCCGTAATATTATCATTGCATTCAATAAAAGCCGTCACACTTTTATCTTTGTTTGTCAAATATACCGTAGCGCCTTTATCGGTGCGCACGATATAAATATACCGTATCTCGTGATCATCAAGCTCAAAGCTGTTTACAGCCAAAAATGCGCGTAAAACAATAATGGGGATCTCTTTTCCGAAATCTATATATATCCCTTCATTTTTCAAAGCATCAAACCACGTAAAGAAAGCATTTTCGCCTTCCGTAAGTCCGCTTTGCCGTGCAGACGAAAGAAGCTGTTTTAGTATCGAAAAAGCTTCCTTCGCACACTCATTGATGCTTTTTTCGGTAAAGTCGGAGCAGTATACGGTTTTGTTCAGCTTTTTTCCCACAATATACGGCTTAAGCTGTTTTTCCTTCAGCTTGCCGATAATAAGCTCCGTTTCACCTTCATTGGAATCGGAAAAATAATTGAACATTTTTTCAAACAGCGTTCCGCTGTATTTCGGCGGCAAGCCCTCGTCGGAAACGTCAAAGCCGCGTTGCATCCAAAGCTGTGTCACAAGTACAAGGGTAAGCACAAACAAAACGGCAAGTGTGATATTTTTTAAATGCTCGGCTATTCTTTTCATCTGTGCCCATCCTTTCATAAATATATTTATTTAATTATATACTATTTTGTTCGCTTTTGCAAGCAAATGTTTGCATATAAATCAGCTTTCCGCAAAAAAATATGAAAAAAGCGGCTTTGGATCACGAAAAATCCTCAACCGCTTCGGCAAGCTCACTTTTTGTCTCTATTTTTATTCCTACCTTCAGCATCGTTCTGTCAAGCTTCGGAAGTGTTTCCACATTCGTATCAATGTAAGCAAAGGGCTCCTCCTCGCCGAAAACAAAAATACCGATGTAGCTTCCGCATTGCTTAAGAAGATAGGGCGGCATCGGCACAAGCTCACCTGCGCTGTATTCCCGCACGCCTACCGTGCTGTCATTTCCGCTTTGCCATTGCCATATCCCCGCATTGTAAACAACGGACAAAAACACTATCGCCGATGCAAAAAGCATTATTATGCCAACAGAAATACCTCTTCGAATTTTGTCTTTTTTAGCTTCTTCTGCCATAAATTACACCTTTCTCTCTTATTTTTTCGCGCTTTTGATGAATTTCTTACAATTTAGCACCGAAAAAAATGAATTTATAGCTTTATTTTCTGCAAATTTGTGCTATAATATACAATAGATAAATATTATTATTCGAAAGAGGAATATCAATTGAACGATAATGAAATAAAAAATACATCGGGCAGCGGTGAGCCTACGCCTCCTCGCAGACAGCGTCCGCCTCAAGCTGACGGCAGTCAGCGCCGCCCCATGCGCAGTGATTCCCCTCAACGAAAAAAGAAAAGGCGCAAAAAGAAAAACAAAGCGACCTTCGGTCAGGTAATTGCCGCTATCTTTGGCTGGATAGTTAAGTTCGTGCTCAACACCATCGTTACCTTCGTGCTTATCGGGCTTATCGCGGGCTCTGTGGTTCTGTCCTCATTTGCCGTTTACATCAACGATTACATCGTGCCGATAATTAAGACCGATATATCGAACCTTGCTCTCAACGAAACGTCCATCATCTACGCTGTAAACGATGACGGCTCGCTTTACGAGATGCAACGCCTTTATTCCGAGGAAAACAGAATTTGGGTTGAATACGACGACATTCCCAAGGATATGGGCAACGCATTTATAGCCATTGAGGACGAGCGTTTTTGGCAACACAGCGGCGTTGACTGGAAGCGTACCTTAGGTGCATCCCTCAGCTTTGTTTTCGGCGGAAGCGACTTTGGCGGCTCGACCATAACTCAGCAGCTCATCAAAAACGTAACGAACGACCGCGACGTAAAGGCTACGCGAAAGATCCGTGAGATCGCCCGCGCTCTTTACCTTGAAAACGAATACGATAAAAAGGTCATTTTGGAAGCGTATATGAACGTTATCCACCTCGGTGCAGGCTGTAACGGCGTTCAATCTGCCGCTTACACCTATTTCGGCAAAGACGTTTCCGAGCTTACCCTCGCTGAATGTGCGGCTATTGCAGGAATAACTCAGTATCCCGTTAAGTACAATCCCCTTATCTATCCCGAAAACAACAAGGAGCGTCAGCAGGACGTTCTTTGGAAGATGCGCCAGCTTGGCATGATCTCCGAGGAGGAATACGACGAAGCCTTGGCGCAGGAGCTTGTCTTCGTCGGTAAAAAGCAAAGCGACGACGATACGCCCATAAAGACCTCCAACAAACAAAGCTACGCCGTCGACGCCGTTATATTTGAGGTTCTGGAGGATCTGCAAAACGAAAAGGGATACTCTAAGGCAATGGCTCGAAAGCTTCTTTATTCGGGCGGCTTGAGAATTTATACCACCTTCGACATGAATGTGCAAACGGCTATGGAGGAGATATTCACAGACGATGCAAACTTCCCCGACGTCGTTTCCTCAAAGGGTGAAGCTCCGCAGGCGGCTATGATAGTCATGGATCAGTATAGCGGCGCTGTCAAGGGTGTTATCGGAGGCAGAGGTGAGAAGGAATACGACCTTGCCCTCAACAGAGCCATCGACTCCTACCTGCCCTCAGGCTCAACGATAAAACCACTTTCCGCTTTTGCACCCGCAATTGAGCTGGGCTATATCACGTACTGCACGGTCCTCGACGACGTACCCGTCATTTTTGAGGAAACAAGTATGTGGCCAAAAAACTATTACACCGATTATTACGGGCTTATGACGGTTCAGGAGGCTGTTGAAATATCCTGTAACACAGTTCCCGGTTATATCGTAAATAATATGCTCGGAGTTGAGACCTCTTTTGAATTTTTGACGGAAAGCTTCCGCTTTGACCACGTATATAAAACGTACACCCTTTCAAACGGTACGACGACAAGCGATATGCTTCCCGCGCCCTTGGCGCTGGGCGGCTTGACAAAGGGTATGTCCCCTGCGGAAATATGCTCCGCGTACTGCACTTTCTCAAATCAGGGCATCTATAACGGATACCACACCTATACCCATATCACCGACAGCGAAGGCAACACGGTCATGGAGAAAAACATTGAGACCTTCGTTTCCATGAGCGAGGAAACTGCGAACATCGTTCATTCCCTGCTTCGCACCGTTACCACCGAGGGTACGGGTACCTCCGCCGTTTTCCGCAAGGATATCCCCCTTGCAGGTAAGACGGGTACCACATCCAACGACCAGGACAGATGGTTCGTCGGCTATTCCCCCTATTATACGGCGGCAACGTGGTTCGGCTACGACAAGCCCGACGAAATAAAGGGCGTTTCAGGCAACCCCGCGCTCAAGCTTTGGAAGGCTGTCATGGAAAAGATCCACGCCGACCTTGACGCCAGGGATTTCGACGAGTATTCACCGAAGATAATCACCGCTGAATACTGTGTTGACAGCGGTAAAATGCCCTGCGACTACTGTAAGATGGACCCCCGCGGCAATCGCATAAAAACAGGCTATTTCGTTCAGGGCACAGAGCCTTCCGAGCCCTGCGACAGACATATTCCCGTCAAGGTATGTAATATTTCCAACAGAATTGCCCACGAGGGCTGTCCCGACGAGGTCTGCAGAACGGTTGCGCTTTTGAATTACAGGCGTGATCTCCCTGCGACAAAATTCGACACGGTGCTCGTCAAGGAAAACGAAGTGCTTGAGCCGGGAACGAAGACGACCACCATAAACGGTAAGCTTTATAAGCTTGTTGAAGTGCCGCTGTATATTTATACAGACGACGCCCAATATATCTATTTACAGCTTCCGTCGTGGCAGACCATCCCCGAAATATACGATCAGCCCACCTTCGCTTCCCTTTACGCAGGCGGTACGACCACATACGCCGTTACAAAAGCGTCAGCGCCTATGAACTTCCCCTGCGCTTACCACGGCAGAGCCATTTTCCCCGCCACCCCCACACCGTCGCCAACACCCGTCCAGCCCGACTGGATATGGCCCTTCGGCTAATCAAATCACATCAAAAGCACTTATGATAAAGCAATATCATAGGTGCTTTTTTATGTATTTTTCATTTTTCCACAAAAACAGCCTGATTTCAAGCGAAAAAACGGCAAATTTTTAGCTTTAAAACTTTAAATTTTAGTGCAATTTAAACAAATTTTAAAAAAATCATCATAAAAATAAAAATTCCACTTGTATTTTTGCTCGTAATTTGTTAAAATAGTATCAATAAAATTTTATTATCGGGTAGTTTGGCTTTTTATGCCAAGCACCTTTGAAAGGAAGAGATATTCATGCCGTTAGTAACGAGCAAAAAAATGTTTGAAGACGCCTATAAGGGCGGCTACGCAATCGGTGCGTTCAACGTAAACAACATGGAGATCATCCAGGGTATCACCGAAGCTGCTATGGAAGAGAAATCTCCCCTTATCCTTCAGGTTTCCGCAGGCGCAAGAAAGTACGCTAAGCACGGTTACCTTATGAAGCTTATCGAAGCTGCTATCGAAGATACAGGTCTTGAGATCTGCGTTCACCTTGACCACGGCGAAGATTTTGAAATCTGCAAATCCTGCATCGACGGCGGATTCACATCCGTTATGATCGACGGCTCCAAGCACTCCTTCAAGGATAACATCGAGCTTACAAAGCGCGTTGTTGACTATGCTCACTCCAAGGGCGTTGTTGTTGAAGGCGAGCTCGGCAGACTTGCAGGTATCGAAGACGCTGTTAACGTAAGCGCTGAAGACGCTTCCTACACACGTCCCGAAGAAGTTGAAGAATTCGTAACAAAGACAGGCGTTGACTCCCTTGCTATCGCAATCGGAACAAGCCACGGCGCTTACAAGTTCAAACCCGGCCAGAAGCCTCAGCTTCGCTTCGACATCCTTGACGAAGTAAGCAAGAGACTCCCCGGCTTCCCCATCGTTCTCCACGGTGCATCCTCCGTTATCCCCGAATTCGTTGACATCATCAACGCAAACGGCGGCAAGATGCCCGACGCTATCGGTATCCCCGAAGAAATGCTTCGCCAGGCTGCAAGAAGCGCTGTCTGCAAGATCAACATCGACTCCGACCTTCGTCTTGCTATGACTGCTTCCATCCGCAAGCACTTCAACGAGCATCCCGAGCACTTTGATCCCAGACAGTATCTCTCTCCCGCAAGAACAGCTATCAAGGGCCTTGTTCAGCATAAGCTCAGAGAGGTTCTCGGTTCTTCCGGCAAGTCTGCTCTGTAATCAGAATAACTTAATTACTACAGATACAGCCGTAATGAAAGTCCCCTTTTGTTACGGCTGTCCTTTTAGGGTATTATGAAGAATTTTAAATATTTGTTAATTTCCTTAACAATTTTATCAGTTTTTTTGCTCTCCTCCTGCTCAGTTTTTGATTATTTCAAGTTTTCAAGCGCTATGTCCCTTTACGACGAAGGGAATTACAGCGAAGCGCGCAGCGCCTTTGCCGAGATCGAGGATTACAGCACAAGCTCCGACATGATAAAGCAGATCGATTATCATTTCGCCTGCGAAAAGCTTGCTCAAGCGGAGGCGGCAAAAGAAGCTTCTCTCTATAACGAAGCCGCCGCTTTGTTTGAAGCTTTGGCTGAATATTCCGACAGCGCCGATAAGGGAGCTATGTGCAGAAACGAAGCTATCTATATTGCCGCGGCAAAGCTTTGCGATGAAGAAAAATACATGGAGGCTACGGAGCTTTACAATCAGATCTATACATATAAAGACAGTAAAGAGCTTTCCGAATACTGCGTTGATTGCTATACTTACAAAGACGGCATGATACTTTTTGAATCGGGAGATTACCCGTCCGCATACGTCATTTTCGACCTTTTGGGCGATTTTAAAGACAGCGTACAGATGGCGCAAAAGGCTTATGATATCTCCATGGAAAACGAGTACACAAAAGCCCTTTTGCTGTATGACGAAGGAAAGTACGAAGCCGCCGCAATGATATTGAGCGATCTCGGCGATTATAAAAACAGTCGCGAATATTTCATCTCGGCACTTACAAAAAAAGCAAACGCATCTTTTTCAAAAAAGGATTTTGACGTTTCCTCGATTTTCTACGGCATACTTTTAGATAACGGCGTAGATCTGGGCAGAGCCGCAATTAAGTCGGCAGACGACGCATACACTTACGGTTGTGCCTGCTTTGACGGAGGAAATTTAGAAGAAGCCTTGGCTGTTTTCACAGTTCTCGGCAAGGACGAGCTCAGCTCTCGCGACGAGCGCGATCTTATTGGACTTACCAACGTGAGAATGAACGGTGCCGATATTTTCACCCTCAGCGAAATGGGTCTTATCACCTACGAGCTGCGCGGAAAGGCTGTAAACCTTATGAGCTTTACAGTGTCTAACACAAGCCAATACGACTTTACGTTGTATATCGACAGCTGCACATGGCTCACTCCCGACGTAAAAGGCGTACAAAATATGCTTCTTTACGAGGATACGTCCATCCTGCTTCCCGCAGGCTCTACCCATCAGCTTTCCCTTAAAACAGCGTGTCTGAATATCGAGCTTATCGTCCCCGACGATACTGTCACTTTTACACCTCAGCGCGCAATCACGCTTCCGCGCGGTAAAACTCTGCGCGCACTTGTTGACACGGCAGTAAAATCACAGGCAAGCTTTCCCACTTTACAGGCGGCAGTCTGGGTCGTTACCGACAACGCAGGCTACGATGCCATGGGATATTTACAGCGCGAAAACGGCGAGCGCGTTATTACCCGGGAAATATACAACAATGCGCTGACACTTTTATTCGGCGAATAAAATCAAAAGAGTATGTATTTCGGTACATACTCTTTTTTATAAATATAGCTTCCATTCATTTTTTCTTTTTTGCTTAAGGTATAGTACCAGCAATGGATTCAAGGAGAAATCAAGTGCTTTCTGCGGACATACATTCACACAGTGCAAGCATCTTATACACCGCCCTGTAATACCTTCATCCGTCATTGCTCCGCTTGTGCACTCTTTGATGCATTTTCCGCAATTATTGCATCTTCCGCTTTTTTTGATTTTAACTCCGATCCTACTTCGCCATTCGGGAAAAAAATCGGCAAAAATATTCTTTTTCTCCCGAGCTATTCTTATAATTTGAGGTTTACGCACTCGCTCAATAAACACCTCAAGCTTGCTCAATTCAACATTTCCGCTTTCGCGCAAATATGTATGACCGCTCGGCACGCATGCCGCACCAATAAGCTTATATCCCACAAGCCTTTGCGTTTCCCATATCACATTCCCGTATGATATTCCTCCGTATACTGCCACAGCCGCAACGAAATGCGCCTTGAGCTTAAGTAAAAACTTTGTAACTTTTTCAGGAATGTTCTGACAATACACAGGAAAAACAACAACAGCTGTATCAGCCGTCATATTTTCATCGGAAATATGCAGTATATCGTAAGTCTCAGCGTCCAGCTTTGATTTCAAAAACTCCGCAACCGCCTTACTGTGCCCGCAAGGGGAAAAGAAATATATCCTCTCCATCTCAGTCTCCTCTTTTTTGCGTTACTTCATAAAATAGTCAATCATTATCCCGCATTCATGCGGTGCATCCAAAGAAAAACCAAGCAGATTTTCCATTTCATAAAGCATTTCCTCTTTCGTTCTGCCGCAATTACGGCTTGCCAAGGATATTTCCAAAGCGCTGAACGGAATTATTTTACTTTCGCAATTATAGAATCTGACAAACTGCGAATGATCCTTGCATTTTTCGATCTGACAGCTTGTATGAAGTGCTTTTTTATCATCGGTCGGCTCTGACCAGCCGCATTCTTTTATCAGTATATCCTTTACCTTATTCCAATCATATTTTCCACCGCATATCTCATTCATATCAACATGTACAAATGCAGGAATATTCCCTGTCAAAGACGAGCGTTTAATGCTTTTTTTCAGCGGATACAAAATATGCGGCACCTGATGAATAGCTTCAACAACATTTGATACAAGGGAATTTGTATAACCCGAAATTTTTTTGATGGGATGGTCACCGTATGCCAGTTGTTTCATTGTCATGAGAGTCTGTATTTGTCCTCGTCTTAATGGCGGATGCAGGGTAAATATCCTCCCCAAATTTATCAGTGCACACATAAGCTTATTTTCCGTAATACTGTACGCCAGCTTAGGCGCCATATGGTTATAATAAAGCCCCAACATTTGTACAGGCTCATTTCCCGCAAAAAAATACGGTACGCGTTCATTGACCATTTCGCTGTAAAAAAGTACGTACGCCAAAGACGGACATGCGCATGTATTTCCGCTCAGTTCATAAAGCTTTCTATATATCTTTTTCAAATCATCGTCGTTTATTCTCCGCGTTAAAAACTCCACATTATCAAAATGCTTTTTCGCATTTTCTATACTTTTCCTCGCGCAATCCGACATAAAAGGTATTTCCCAAGTAAGAGCCAGAACACGAAGCTTTTTAACTTTAGCAAAGTAATAGAGTAAAAACGTCGAATCCTTTCCTCCTGTGTAAAAGACAGCCACATCAAATCTTGATTTTTTTGCTACGTGGATATCGTTCATTATGGGAACTACACTTTTCAGTTCTTTAACATTATTTTCTGTTTTGCACATCGGGCAAAGGCCATCCTCATCAAACTCCATTCCCGGAATAATATAATCGTTGGCACAGCATTTTTTGCAAAAACGAGCATTTCGGATACTTGTTGGTGTTTGTTTAAGCTCCGTTTGCCTAACAATAATATTTTTATCAATAAGCGGCTTTAATATTTTAATCTCATTTTCTGAAAGAGACTTTGGCAATAGCTTCAGAATATGTCTTTGCTTTGTAGAAACAGCTATACTGTTTTTGAACATATTTTCTCCACAGCGCAAACCGTAATAGTATAGACCTTTTTCTTCAATACGCCATCTGTTTTGAAGCGTATAAATACTCTTCATAGCCCTTCTCCTTTTCAGCAACGTATATGTATTTAATTCTACCATTTCTTATTATATTTTTCAACACATTTTTTCAATATATCTTGATAAAATCACTTTATTGTGCTATAATTATAAAAACTATGTGAAAAATTATACAATCATAATAAACATCAAAGGAAATGATGAAATGAAGATCGTTTTAGAAAATTTGACAAAAAAGTTTCCAAGCCGAAACAAAAAATCTCCTGAGCCCGTTGTAGCCGTCAACAATTTCAATTTTGAGATACCCGACGGCAAGCTTATCGGCTTGCTCGGTCCGTCAGGCTGCGGTAAAAGCACGACGCTCAACCTTATCTGCGGTCTGCAAAAGCCGACGGAGGGCAAGATCTACTTCGGCGATGACGACGTAACTCAGCTTCCTGCGGAAAACCGCGGTGTAGGACTTGTTTTCCAAAATTACGCTCTGTATCCCCACATGACTGTAAAGCAAAATATCATGTTCCCCCTCGGCAATCTCAAGGGAAAGGACAAGCTTACAAAGGCGCAGATGGAAGAAAAGGCTTACGCCATTGCAAAGCTCGTTCAGATAGACGAGCTTATGGACCGCAAGCCTGCGGAGCTTTCAGGCGGTCAGCAGCAGCGCGTCGCAATTGCCCGCGCCCTTGTGAAAATGCCCCGCGTGCTTTTGCTTGACGAGCCTTTGTCAAATCTTGATGCAAGACTTCGCCTCCAAACTCGCGAGGAAATAAAGCGCATACAAAAGGAAACAGGCATCACCACCATTTTCGTAACCCACGATCAGGAGGAGGCAATGAGCATCTCCGACATGATAGTCGTTATGAAAGACGGTATCCTTCAGCAGATCGGCAAGCCTCAGCAGGTGTATGACGACCCCGTAAACCTGTTTGTCGCAAAATTCCTCGGCACACCGCCAATCAGCGTTTTTGACGGCCGCATAAGCGGTGGTAAGCTTTATATCGGTGACGACGCCGTGCTTGACGTAAACGGCTGTGAGGATGAACCCGTATACGTCGGCATTCGCCCCGAGGGCTTCATTTTGGATGATAACGGCGCGTTTCATTGCAATTTAAGCGGCGTTGAGGTCATGGGCAGAGATATCAGCATCGTTTGCTCAAATCCCGCTTGCCACGCTCCCGTTATCCGCGCCATCGTAAGCTCCGACAGCAGCGTAAACGTAAGCTCTGCCGACGTTCGCTTTGCTCTCAAGCCCCACAAGGTGCTTGTTTTCAGCAAAGAAACGGAAAAGCGAATTTACTTTGAAACGAAATAGAGGGCGTAAAAATGGACAATAAAAATTACAAAGCATGGCTGTACCTTTTACCCGCCATCATTTTCCTCGGCGTGTTTATGGTATACCCCCTTATCGACGTTTTTATCTACTCCTTTGAGGAGGGCTACAACTCCGCCTCGCAAACGTTTTTCGGCGTTGGAACGTATAATTATTCATATATTCTCCACGACCCGTATTTTCTGCAGGCAGTGAAAAACACCTTTATTCTCGTGCTTTTCACCGTTCCCATTTCAACGGGAATAGCCTTGCTCATCTCCCTGGGCTTAAGCTCGATCAAGCCCCTTCGCAACCTGTTTCAGACTGTGTACTTTCTCCCCTACGTTACAAATACGCTGGCTGTCGGTCTTGTTTTCATGATACTTTTCAAAAAAACACCCTATACCGACGGCTTGGTAAATCTTATTATAAACTTTTTTGGTATGAGCTCCGTAAACTTCATCGACGGACCTTATGCGGCAAAAATGTTCGTTTTGTGCTTTTACACCGTTTGGGTAGTTATGCCCTTTAAGATCCTCATTCTTACAAGCGCGCTGGCTTCCGTAAAGCAGGATTATTACAACGCCGCAAAGGTTGACGGCACATCGCGCCTTCGCACCTTTACGCGCATAACGCTCCCCATGATATCACCCATGGTATTTTACCTTATAATAACGGGCTTTATCGGCGCATTCAAGGCGTACAGCGACGCCGTTGCGCTTTTCGGTACGGACCTTAACGCCGCTGAAATGAACACTATCGTCGGATATATCTACGATATGCTTTACGGCAACAGCGGCGGCTTCCCCTCTTACGCCTCTGCGGCGGCTATCGTACTTTTTGCCATAGTTTTGACTATCACCTGCATAAATCTTCTGGTGAGCAAAAAGCACGTTCATTATTAACGGAAGGAGCTGAGTAAAATGGGAAATCAACTTGATTACGATAAGATCGAAAAAAGAGCCGACGTGAGAAAGAAGGCACTTAATATAATCATATATATTTTTCTTGGCTTTTGGGGCATTCTCGTGCTGTTTCCGTTTTATTGGATGATCCTCACCTCCATAAAAAGCTACGGCTCTTATAACACGGAATATATTCCGAAGTTTTTCACCCTGTCGCCCACCCTTGAAAACTATGCGGAGGCTTTCACCGCCGTACCCTTGGGCAGCTACTTTCTCAACACGCTTATTTTCACCGTTATTACAACTGCCGTAATGCTCATTGTCATCATCCCAGCCGCCTTCGCTTTCGCAAGGCTCGATTTCAAGGGCAAAAACCTTCTTTTCACCTTATTTTTGTCCCTTATGATGATCCCCAACGAGCTTGTTATTATCACCAATTACACCACCATAACAAATCTTGATATGCGGAACACCTTTACGGGGCTTATTCTGCCCTCCGTCGTATCTGTTTTTTACATTTATCTTTTAAAGGAAAACTTTGCACAGATACCCGACGAGCTTTACTATGCGGCAAAGGTGGACGGCACGTCCGACTTCAAATATCTTGTCCGCGTTATGATCCCTATCTGTAAGCCCACGCTTATCACCATAACCATTTTAAAGGTTATCGAATGCTGGAATTCTTACGTTTGGCCGCGTCTTATCACCGATAATCCCACCCATTTTCTCGTATCAAACGGTATACAAGCCATAAGAGAAAGCGGATTCGGCCGTGAAAATATCCCTGCCATGATGGCGGCAGTCGTCGTCATATCAGTGCCCCTTATAGTGCTCTTTCTCATATTCCGCAAGAAAGTCATGGAGGGCGTTGCGCGAGGAGGTACAAAAGGATGAAAAACATTTTCAAACGTGCATTTGCGCTGACTTTCACTGCCGTTTTCCTCGCCTTGACCTTGACCTCGTGCCACGGCTCAAAGGGCATGAAGGTCTTTGAAATTCCCGAAGAGTTTGACACTTCCAGGGATTACGAGATAAACTTTTGGGCAAAAAACGACACGAATAAAACGCAGGTTGACATTTACAAAAAGGCTATCTCCGATTTCGAAGCGCTTTACCCCAACGTAACCGTAAATCTTCGCCTTTACACCGATTACGGCCGTATTTACAACGACGTTATCACCAACATTTCCACAAACACCACGCCTAACGTCTGCATCACCTATCCCGACCATATCGCAACTTATCTTACGGGAACAAACACAGTCGTTCCTCTCGACCAGCTGTTTGCAGACGAAAAATACGGTTTTGGCGGAAGTGAAGTGCTTTTCGATGCACCGACTCAAGAGGAAATAATTCCGAAATTTTTAAGCGAATGCGCCTTCGACGGCCATTATTACGCTCTGCCCTTCATGCGCTCCACGGAGGCTTGCTATATCAACAAAACATACGTTGAAAAGCTCGGCTACACGCTTCCCGAAAAGCTCACTTGGGATTTCATTTGGGAGGTTGCCGACAAAGCCGCGCAAAAAAATGAAGACGGCACGTTTGCTGTAAACGGGCAAAAGGTAATGATACCCTTTATCTACAAGTCTACGGACAATATGATGATCCAGATGATAAAGCAAAAAGGAAGCGGATACTCAACGGAAAACGGCGAGATAAACATCTTTAACGACACAACAAAGGAGCTTTTGCTCACCGTTGCAGACCACGTTAAAACGGGCGCTTTTTCCACCTTTAAAATATCAAGCTATCCCGCAAACTTTCTCAATGCAGGTCAATGCGTTTTCGCCATCGACTCCACCGCAGGTGCTACCTGGATGGGCACGGATGCGCCCCTTTCCGACATCAGCGAGGAAAACCTCGTTCGCTTTGAAACGGCTGTAATGCCTGTTCCACAGTTCGATCCCGATGAGCCGAAAATGATCTCACAAGGACCGTCTGTATGTATTTTCAATAAAGACGATTCCAACGAGGTGCTCGCATCTTGGCTTTTCGTTCAGTTTTTGCTGACAAACGACGTACAAATTGCTTATTCCCAGACTGAAGGCTACGTTCCCGTAACGTCAAAGGCACAAAACTCCGATGAATATACGGATTATCTGTCGCGTGCAGGCGAAGACAACAAGCTTTATTACGACGTTAAATTAAAAGCTACAAAGCTTCTTTTGGATAATATCGACAACACGTTTGTAACGCCTGTTTTCAACGGCTCCGCCTCCTTGCGCGATGCGGCGGGACAGATGATCGAAAACGTGACAAAATCCATTCGCCGCAAGCAAACTGTCGACGACAGCTATATAAACGAGCTGTATTTCGACATGACTTCCCTTTACAGGCTCAACCGTCTCACTAACGTATCAGGCGGAACTGCAGACCTTGGCAAGCTTCCGCAAACAGCCGTATGGCTTATTTCCGCTATTATTGCCGCTTGGGTAATCATTATTGTATATGTAATTTTACAAAAAATAAAAAAAGTCAAAAAATAGTCGAATTATATCTTGACTTTTTCGAAAAATTATGTATAATTATTAACATGCTTTTAAAGTAAGAAAAAACAAAGGAGATCCAAACAATGAAAACAACAATGAAGAAAGTATTTGCTCTGCTTTTCGCCCTCGTTTTTGTAATGGCATTCGCAGCTTGCAACAACACACCCGCTGACGATCCTTCCGTAAAATCCGAAGGCGTTATGACTCACGATGAATACATTGCCGCCGCTATCGACGACGAAGTCGTTATCGAAGCTTACGTTCAGGCAAAGCAGTCCTGGTGGGACAACAAGGCTACTATTTACGCTCAGGATGCTGACGGCGCATATTTCATTTACAACGTCGCTTGCTCTGAAGAAGATTATGCAAAGCTTGAAAAAGGCGCAAAGATCAAAGTTACAGGCTATAAGGCTGATTTCTCCGGTGAAATCGAAATCGCTGACGGTACATTTGAGCTTCTCGAAGGCAACTACGTTGCTCCCATTTTCGATGTAACTTCCCTTCTTGGTACTGAAGACCTTATCAAGCACCAGAACGAATACGTTGCATTCAAGGGCATGACAGTTGAGCCTGCTGCTGAAGGCAGTGACGCCGCTTTCCTTTACAAGTGGGACGGCTCCGGTCAGGACGGCGACGACCTTTACTTCAACGTTTCTTTGAACGGAACAACTTATACGTTCACAGTTGAGTCCTACCTTTGCGATAACACAACAGACGTTTACGCCGCAGTTAAGAACCTTAAGGTTGGCGACGTTATCGATATGGAAGGCTTCCTCTATTGGTATGCGGGCGTAAATCCCCACATCACAGCAGTAACAGTAAAATAATAAAAGCATACTCAATGGCTGTCAAAAAGACAGCCATTATTTTTTTGCCCTTGTTTTTCAAGAATGCCTGTGCTGCGACGGCGGATGGATAAAATACAGTATAAATAAAGACTCCCTTTGACGAGGGAGCCTTCTGTAATAAATATAGTTAATTTTCCCATGAAAATTTGTTCCCAAATCGTTGATTTGGGAGCGAAATAGTGCGAAGTAACACTATTACGACTTTCTATAACCGTTGTAAAGCTTTAATTTTCTCTTTTTTCTTTTCTTTTAAACGGAAGGGAAAGCACCGTTCCCAAGAGCATAAGACCTATCCAGATTATAATAAGGTTATTCCAGCCTATCTCGGAAACGGCGTTTGCAAATAGAATATTCGCCGTCGCCGCCGCCATATAGCTTAAAAAGTCTAAAAAGCCCGTTGCGCCCGACACCATTCCCGTGTCACGAAGGCTGGGACAGTATACACTCCAAAGCATCGTCGCCGCGCCGTTTGCCGACATGATAGCAAGAACCATTAAAATTATATTGATTATCGGCAGCTTGATGAAAAATACACCTGCGAAAAACAGCGCCGAGCACGCGAACATCAGTAGCAGCGTTACGTCAATATTTCTTCCCAATCTTTCATAAATAAATATGCTTATAAAGGTCGTAAACGAAATTGCCAGCGTCGCCGCGGTGAATATTCCCGCCGACTCCTTGGCGGTGAAATCAAGCGCCTGCGATATGTATGTGGGAAGCCAGAACACAACTGACGTTCTGACAATTCCCGTTAAGATGGACACAAGGGAAAACTTTATCATCCTATGCTCTATAAGCACGCAGATATGCTCCGTAAAGGTGACCTTTTCGCCGCTTTCATCAGTTTTTACAACCTTATACTGACCGTATTTTATTCTGCCCGACTTTTCAAAGCTCAAAAAGCACACAAAAACTATTACAGCCATTATCGCAAGCACGGCACTGCTGACGGCGAAAACGCTTTGCCACGCCAAAAACATCGCCAATACGCCCGCTATGGGAGAGCCGAAAAAAGACGAGAACGTATAGCCGAGACTGCATCTTACGGCGTGGATAGGCTCCGTGTTTTCAGCAACGACCTTCGTCATCGGGCCGTATATCATGGCGAGGAAAAATCCCGTCATGGCGTATGCCGCCGTCGCCGCAAAGGGACTTTGTGCAACAAGTGAAAACACAAAATTGCTTATACCTGCCAGCAAGAGACCGAGGCTTATCATATAGCGCGCTTTTATTTTATCGCCGATTATACCGTTTATCAGCTGACCTACGGCGTAAAAGATAAAATAAAGTGACGATACCTGCCCGATATATTCCTCCGTAAAGCCTCCCTCAATCATCGCAGGCGTTACGGCGCTGAGCACGTTTCTTGCTATGTAAACGCCGAGATACGCAACCGAGCAAAGCGTTCCCAGCATAATAGCCGTTTTCGTTTTTTCATTCAATTTCATTTTTTCCACCTTAATCCTTTATGCTGTGGGACGCAATTATCTCACTCATATTGAAATACTTCTCTTCATTTTCATCTATTCTGCTACGCAAATAGGCGCAAAGCGCATCCGTTATCGTAAGCTGAGCCAAGCGCACTTCATTCGCTTTACCCGTCAGTGTATTTCCGCTTGACGCCGTCAATAAAATCTCGTCCGATATTTTTGCAAGCGGTGAGTTTTTATTGGAGGTCAAGCACACAACGGGCACTTCATTTTTCTTCGCAATTTTGACAGCATCAATGATATCTTTCGTTTTACCCGACGATGAAACGGCAAAAACAAGACAGTCCTTCTCCAAAAGCGACGCCGAAACCGCACACGTTAAAACGTCACCGACAAAAACAGCAGGTATGCCCAGCGTCAAAAGCTGAAAATAAAAGTCGTTAGCAACTATCGCCGAGCGATACACGCCGTATATCTCCACTTTTTTTGCCTTCAAAATAAGATCAGCTACGTTTTTTAAGCTACCCTCGTTGTTTATAACCTCCGTGTTTTTCAGCGCCGTATAAGAATCCTTTGCAATCTTTCGCAATACATCCTTAACGCCGTCCGTTTCCTCGACGACGCTGAACAGCTCCTTATCGTAATCCGACATATCAGCAGCTATCTTCAGCTTGAGCGCAGGATATCCTCCGCCCGCAAATTTATTGGCAAAGTTGATTATACTGCCCTGCGACACTCCCGCCAGCTCCGCAAGCTCCACCATGGAAAGGGAAATAAATCTTTTCGGATTGTCAAGAATAACATCAGCTATCTTTTTTTCAACTCCGCTCATATATTCAAAATTGCTTCTCAGCTTATTAAGTAAATTTTTCTCCACTTCCATTCCCCTTTTTTTGATTTTTTCACAATCATTTCAGTATGCTTGAATGAGTATATCACAATATTTTTGTTTTGTCAAGCAATATGTTCAAAAAGATAAATTATTGCGACAAGTCATGACCACCGGCCGTGCCGGTGGCTTGCACAAGCCCCCTTAGGGCATAGAACCGGCCGAGCCTATAGGCTCATCGAAAGGAACGCCAACCGCGCGACCTTCACCGGCTTGCCCCTAAAGGGG
>SVND01000010.1 GCA_015067075.1 Oscillospiraceae bacterium | reverse complement strand
ATACGGCACAGAATATACGGTAGATACCGTATACACAGCAGGTAAGGAAGTTGACGAATACGATGCAGCAGGCAACCTTGTCGGCACATGGAAGTTCTCGGGCTGGGATCAGACAGGCAAGATAGAGGTTAAGAGCAACGTCGTAATCACAGGTAGCTGGACATTCACAAAGGCCGCAATCTACAGCGTAGAATACGATTGGGGCACGGAATATCCGCCCACGGAAACACTTCCGAGTAAGACGGAAAACCTTGAATATGGTGCAGAATATACGGTTGATACTACATATCCCGCAAATGCAAAGGTTGACGAGCTCGGTACTACGGGAAGAGTTATCGGTACATGGACATTCTCAGGCTGGGATCAGACGGGTATTATTACCGTCAACGGTAACATCGTTATAACCGGTGTTTGGACATATGAAAAGGCACCGCTTCCCACAGGTACGGCAAAGCTTACTAAGGTAGATGCGAAGGACAATGCAACAGTTCTTGACGGCGTTGTATTTGATCTTTACCACTCCAGCGGAGCTTACCACGGCACGCATACAACTGATAAGAACGGCGTTATCGTTGTTACAAACCTTGTTACAGGCGAGTATTATTGGGTAGAGAAGCGCTCTGCTGAGGGTTATACTCTTGACGATACGAAGCGTTTCTTCGTTGTAGAAGAAGGCAAGACAACGGCTATTGTTGTTGAAAACAGCAAGACGGCTGTTCCCGGTGCTTTCGGTGATGACCACTTTGCGTACATTATCGGTCGCCCCGATGGACTTGTACATCCCGAGGCAAACATCACGAGAGCTGAAGTTGCAACTATCTTCTTCCGTTTGCTTGGTGCAAGCACAAGAAGCCAGTTTATGACTAAAGAAAACGAATTCTCCGATGTAAACGAAGGCGATTGGTTCAATACAGCTGTTTCCACAATGGCAGCTATGGGAATTATCAACGGCCGTCCCGACGGTACGTTTGATCCTAACGCAAGCATTACCCGTGCTGAATTTGCGGCAATCGCGGCAAGATTCGATACACACGGAAATTCTACAAATGCATCCTTCGTGGACATATATGACCACTGGGCGATGAAGGAAATCAATATTGCGGCAAATAACGGCTGGGTACTTGGCTATGTTGACGGTACGTTCAGACCTGACCAGTACATCACTCGTGCTGAAGCTATGACAATGGTAAACCGTGTTCTTCAGCGTATACCCGAAAATGCGGATGACCTTCTTCCCGGTATGATTATTTGGCCCGACAATATGGATAAAAACACTTGGTACTATCTGATGGTTCAGGAAGCGACAAACAGCCATTTCTACGATCGCAAGCAAAGCGGTTATGAATATTGGACAGGACTTCGTGAAGTTCCCGATTGGACGGTATACGAAAAATAAATAACATAAAAAGACGGTCGAGTTAAGTTTGACCGTCTTTTTATTGTGTAGAAAACGTTTACAATTCGTTTTTATTGCGTATGAGTGATAATATGATTGCGGTAACACTGCCTGCCGTGATGATTATAACGATATCAATCGGTGCTAGCACAAGATCGAAAATCTCGCTGAAAAAGAATCCTTTTCCAAAGCGATAGAGATGTCCGTTAAGCAGAATCATTTCACCTATGTACATGATAAAAGTGATTAAGGAAGCGACTGAGCAGGGAAGCGTAACAGAGAGTAATTTTTTCTTGTTGAGAGTGAATGACGCAACGTATACCCCCATTGTTACTCCAAAAAGTATGAAAAAGATACTCATCAGTACGGCTGACAGCGGAGAAACTGTTATTTTGCCGTCTCTATAAAATGCGGTAAAACACGCCAAAATACACATTGAAAGGAATGTGCCGCTGGATATGGATTGTAAAATAAGTGGTTTTAAACGACTTTTATCGCCTGATTTTATCATTTTTGCAAAGCCGTAAAAGCAGTTTAGAATGGTAAATATTAAAACAATGGAAATGATATAAAAATGAAGCTTGAAAGCAGGACTGTATTCACCCATCAGAACATTTACGTCCGTCCATGTTCTTTCGAAGAAGGAACTCGGCGGTATATAGCACATATACATTTGCCAATCTTCCAACGTTGAAATAATTTCCGTTGTTGTTTTCGTAACGGTAACCATTCGCTCAAGCAAAAGCTCTGATGTGAAAAAGACAGCTGTTGAAAAAGCTGTTGCGAAAAGTAACGCATACTTTTTAAAGAAATGAATTGCAAAAGGTAATAAGGCAATGCTGATAATAATGGATAATGCGATTGGAGTATACGGAATGATATATTTTGGATAATTTTCAGCAAACACTGTTCCAAAGCGCAACATATCAACTATAACTGATAGCCCCATATAAATCGGATAAAATGAAGCAAGCAATACGGCAAATAGTGAGAATAAATAGTATCTTGTGAAGGCTTTATCTTTCATTTTGAGCTCCTTATATAAATATAGTATAGCACATAATTAACTACTGCTATAGTACATACTATCATAATAGTCTGATTTTGTCAAGAGAAAAATTGTTTTTATTAAAAAAAGTACTCAAGTATTTAACTTGAATACTTTACAGTGGTGTATTTTATAGGTAAATTTAAATTGGTAACATCAAAAGCTTACATATACGTACTGCCGATATCGTTGTTGGTTTGGGCTTGATAATCGGCAAGATCGGTGAAATTTATGCCGCCAAAACGGTTAAGCAGAGTGTCATTTTTCGTGTATTTGTTGTTGCGGAGCGTAATTTGCGCTTCAGCCTGTGGGGAAATGATGGAATATATAGCCGCGCCAACGGGGGCAGGGCCAAATACGTTATCGCTTATCGTAAGACAGCCACCATCGGAAGGTTCATCAATTCGCCACAGGAAAATGTGATGCCCCATAGGTTGAGGCCAGATTTCGCTGCTTCTCGGCAATATTTCCCCAAGCATGGCAAAGCCACAGCCTGCATTAAGACAAGTATTGTGAACAAATTCGGAGCGAATGGGGAGTTTGTCGCGGTATTCGAAAGCCGCCATGCCGTATGTATCGAAAGTGCAATTACGGCAGATGAAATTTACTGTAGGCGAGGTATCTTTACCGGGACCTTGGTGCGTTACGCAGGAATCGTAAATGTTTTTAAAATAGCAATCCTCGATGAGAATATCATTGCCGCGATGCCATATTTCAAATGCGTTTCCAAAGCGTATCTTTAAATTGCTATTCCAAGGACAGCCGCCGATGTTTTCGAAAACGCATCTGCGAACGGTGATATTGCTTCCCGTACCTGCCATTCCATGAACGCCGCTGTTGATTATGCGGATGTCCTCGAACGTCATACCGTCCGACAGCGGAACCATAATTCTATCGCCGTAAGGAGCAACCTCAATGTGGGAATAAATATGGGCGGGATTGCCGACGGAATAAAGGTACAGCTCAGCGGGAATATCCTTTTGTGCGGACTGCTCCGCATTTACGGGAGTGCTGTAAAAATCCCCTTGAGAGCAAAGCTCCTGCTTTGTCCAATGAAAAGATGCTGTGCATTCATTTGTATTGAAGATGATATTACCTACGTCACCGCGGAATTTTTCGGTGCACTTCCATATGTTTTTTTGCTCAGTTTCTTGCCAATATTGCGCATCGCTTACATCGACGGAGCCGCAAAAGGTGGGAAGCTCGCCTTCGCCGTAAGCGCCGTAGCTGACGTGTGCGGTGGTAACGAGTTTTTTTCTTGTAAAATTACCTCGGCAGAAGAGTACACGGTCTCCGGGGAGAAGCTGGAGATCGGTGTAGCTTTTTCTTGCTTGTTCAGGGGAAAGTCCGTCGTTTTTATCTTGACCGTTAGTAAGATCTATATAATAAGTTGCCATAGTAGTACTCCTTTTTAATACATTAATGTGAATGTGTTTTCGTCGGAATATTCGATCTCTTCTGAAATAATGCTTGCGAGCGTCGCAATATCTGTCAGCGATTCTGCGTTCTCTGAGCATATCAAAGAGGATAAGAGCCTTTCGCAAAACAAACAAAAAGCCAAACGTAGACAAAAATCACCCTCGTCGATAGCTTCGGTACAGTGGCGGTAGACAAGATACGCAAAAAATCTTTTTAAATATTCGTTTTTTTCTGTGCCGTTGGGACGTAGAGCTGATGAATAATTCATAAATAGCTTTTTATGATCAATATCAAGATATTCTAAAGAATTAAGTAATTGCAACCATCGTTCGTCATCACCGACATCAATGGAATACTTGCGATGAATTTTGTTGAGCGCAATGGTGTAAGTGTTCGCTGTATCCAGTAATATTTCATATATATCGCTACGAAGTATGCGACCATCAAAGCTGATATCGTCTAAGTCAGTATCAATATCGCCGATTTCATCTATATCCGCAAAATTATGTGAGCAGAGAATTATCCTTGCAGCTTCAGCACAGGACATACCGATACCGACCTCGGCAACTTTTGTATAATTGTAAAATCGCGGGTGTTCACGACAGATGTCACAAAGATGATCTTCGCCAACATTTATAATGATATTGCAAAGCCCATGTTCGTTAAGATGGGGACATCTGTCATGATGAGCGAGCGTGAAATGGGGCGCGCTTTCCATAGAAATACTGTCCAGGATGACAGAGCCGTAAGCGCATTTAAGAGCTTTGTATTTTTTTATTGTGCGTTCATCAATATCGATTTCCCATCCGATACAACAGCTGTGCTCACATTTATCTGCTATGCATTTGAAATTTTTGTAATACTTCGGCGCGTAAAGCTTCATAATTGTTCCTTTCGCTTTGCTTATTACCTAATCGACAAGTTTCGCAAGGGAAGAGTGAAAAAGTAAAAATCGACAAGCTTCTGTCGAAACTTGTCGATTTTTGGCAGGGGCAGTAAGATTCGAACTCACGACCCACGGTTTTGGAGACCGGTACTCTACCAGCTGAGCTATACCCCTATTTCTGCAACGTGTTATATTATACACTACATTTTCTCTTTTGTCAATAGCTATTTTGCGTTTTTATATACTTTTTTATAAAATTTTTAAATAAAAAATAGAAAAAAGGATTGAAATACAATGAAATATAGTGTATAATATAACACATATAATATAAAATGTCGCAATATTTTTTTGTGATGAAAGGACGGATATAAAATGGGTGCAAATATTGATTTCCTTAAGAAAGCAGACCCTGCTATCGGCGCAGCAATCGCTGACGAGCTGAAAAGACAGCGCGACGGTATCGAGCTTATAGCTTCTGAAAACGTTGTTTCTGAAGCTGTTTTGGCGGCTATGGGTACTGTTTTAACTAATAAATATGCAGAAGGTTACTCAGGCAAGCGTTATTACGGCGGTTGCAAATGCGTTGACGTTGCTGAAAATTTAGCAATCGAAAGAGCGAAAGAGCTTTTCGGTGCAAACTATGCCAATGTTCAGCCTCACAGCGGCGCTCAGGCTAATATGGCTGTGTACTTTGCTCTTTGCAATCCCGGCGATACAGTTTTAGGTATGAACCTTGCTCACGGCGGACATCTTACTCACGGTTCTCCCGTAAATATGTCAGGTAAGTATTACAACATCGTGCCTTACGGTATAAACGATGATGGTTTTATTGATTATGACGCTCTTGAAAAGCTTGCGAAGGAAACGAAGCCCAAGATGATCATTGCAGGTGCTTCCGCTTATCCTCGTAAGATTGATTTCAAGCGTTTTTCTGAGATTGCTCACGAAGTCGGCGCATATCTCATGGTTGATATGGCTCACATTGCAGGCCTTGTTGCGGCAGGTTTGCATGAAAATCCGCTTCCGTATGCTGACGTTGTTACAACAACAACTCATAAGACGCTTCGCGGTCCTCGCGGCGGCATGATCCTTTGCAACGACGAAGAAATGGCAAAGCGCATCAACAAAGCTATTTTCCCAGGTATGCAGGGAGGTCCGCTTATGCACATTATTGCAGCAAAAGCTGTTTGCTTCGGCGAAGCTTTGAAGCCTGAGTTCAAAGCTTATCAGCAGCAGGTAGTTAAGAATGCCAACGCTATGGCAAAGGCATTTGTTGAAGAAGGCTTTGACCTTGTTTCCGGCGGTACAGATAACCACCTTATGCTCGTTGACCTTCGCAATTTTGATATAACGGGTAAAGAGCTTGAAAAACGTCTTGACGAGGTTAATATCACGGTTAATAAGAATGCTATCCCCAACGATCCTCAAAGCCCGTTTATCACAAGCGGTATCCGTGTCGGTACTCCCGCTGTTACATCTCGTGGACTTGTTGAAGAGGATTGCGTAAAGGTTGTTAAGCTTATTAAGGCTGCAACTGTTGATTTTGAAGGCAAGGCTGAATTTGTTCGCAAGGTTGTAAAGACCATATGCGATAAGTATCCGATGTATCCCGGTATGTAATAGAAAAGAGGTCGTATTATGGCATATATGATTTTTGATAAGCCGCTGGGTGTTCAGAGCTACAGCTTCCGCAAATTTACGGATGCTGAAAAGCTTTGTGAAAAAATAGCGGCGGCTGGTCTTTGTGCAACTGAGGTTTGCGGCGTTCACGTTGACGCTGAAAACAAAGAAAGTATTGCAAAGTACATTGCGGCAACCGAAAAGGCAGGCGTTAAGACGACCTCCTTCGGTATAAATTGGCTTGGATGTGAGGAAGATAAAGCGCGAGCCTTGTTTGAGCTTGCAAAGCGTCTTGGCATAAAGGTCATGGGTGCTTCTTTCCCTGAAAGCCACATTGCTATGGTTGAAAAGCTTTGCGATGAATACGGAATTAAGGTTGCTATACATAATCACGGCAGAGATGATATATATGGTACGACGGAAAAGCTGTCAGCTTTATTTGCAAAATGCTCTTCCAACGTAGGTTTTTGCTTGGATGCGTGCTGGGCTCTTGATGCAGGTGAAAGACCTGAAGAGATGGCAAAGACGTTCTATGACAGACTTTACGGTGTTCATTTCAAGGACATGGTTTTTGATAGCGAGAATAAATGTGAGGAAGTTATTTTAGGAACGGGACTTCTCAATCTTCCTGCACTTAAGCAGGCGATAGAGGGCGCACCTATTGAATATTTCTCCATCGAATATGAGCTTAATGAAGATGAACCGACGGAAGATATCAAGGTTTGCATCGACAATGTAATGAAATATTTTGCATAAAAAAGATAAACCGACCTGTAAAATGCAGGTCGGTTTTTGTATGACTATTGTGTGGATTTTATTTACTTAAGCTTTCAATTACGGAGAAGACCTCGCCGAAAATAGCGTCGCGATTGAGCCAGCGTGCGTAGAGCATGGGAGCGCGAGCGTCATCATGGGCGTAAAAGCCCTGTGGTAAAATGTACGGGCGAGGAACAGCAACAATATCGAAGGCATAGGGAATTGTTATGGCTGTAACAGCTGAAATGTCCCAAATAACCTTTGACCATGCCCGAGCATCGCTTCTGCCTTGCTGATAGGATGCAACGGTGTCAACAAGATAATCGCAAAGCTCATTTTTGCCGCCTATTTGCTGCTTAAGCTCTGCAACCGTCGTGGCGAGATATGACGCAACGCCCATGCAGGGAATCTGCAAAAAAGGCACGAACGAATCAAAAATAACAGATGCGGCAAAGGTATCTTGATGCATATTGAATTCCTGTGTATTTTTCCATTCAAAGCCGTGACCGCCAAGCCAAACGACTCGCATATTATTGCAAATTTCAGGCTTTATCAAAATCGCGGCGGCGACATTTGTTATAGCGCCAATGGCAACGACTGTGACAGGGTCTGAACTATCGGTGACCGTATTGATGATATTGCGTGCGGCAGGTGTATCAAGGTCACTGCCGAGAGCTTTAAGGTCAGCTTCCGTCATAAAACGGGGAGAGCCTTTATATACGGGAACGCTTTTACCTGTGAAATCAAGCAAGCGAAGTATCTCGTTATAGCTTTTTTCCATGCCATCAAGAGGTGATGTGGAACGGTCGTTGAGATAGGGAGCGGCGTTTACGGAAAGAAGCTTTACCTTATCGGAAAGTAATGTATAAGACAATGCAAATTGATCGTCAACCTCGTTGTATGTATCGGTATCAAGAATAATTTTACGGCATTTTCCGTTTTTTATTTCATCTAAAAACTTTTTCATATGCTTCACTCCATATATAATTTGCTGAAAAAATTATAACATAAACAAAAAAGAATGTCAACAAAAAAGCCACTTCGCAAGAAGTGGCTTTAATAGATTATTCTTCAATAAGCTTTGCGTAAACAGCCCAGTCGCCGGAGTCGGGCTTGCCGGGAATCTTGTAGATGCCTTTTTCGATAGTTACTATCTCAGCATCTGTCCATTCACCTGTGCGGCAATTCATCCAGCGAATCTCATACTGTGCATTTTCCATTTCGGTAAACGAGCCGAGATCGTCTGTATTTACGCTTGCGCCGTAGAAGTAACCGAGGTAAAGCTTGTTTTCAATTGTAGCAACGGAATAGTTCGTGCCGGAAGAGAGGTAATAATCGGATGCGTTAAAGCAGGGAACAAGCTTCCACCATTCGAACTGAGTGAGGAAATCTTTCATATATGTAAGCTGCTGACCTGCCTCGGAGTAAAGTCCTTCGACCCAATCGAAATCGCGTTCGTATTCCTCAACCTCGTCTGATGTAGGAGTGTGCTCGCCGTAATCAGCCCAAACGATGCTCCAAATAGGCTGAATACCGTAGCCGTAGCCGAACTGACCGTTAAGGAATGCGAGCCAACCCTGCGAGCGAGCTACAAATGTACCGCCCCAGAAGTGATCGTAGCGGCCTTCGTAGTTGACAACGGGCTTGGAATCGGGATTTGCCCAATATTCGATAAGCATATTCCAGTCAACTTCGCTGCGGTTTTTGATGTTTGCGCTCCACTGTGCGGCGTACCAGCTGTGAACAGTCATCTGACCGAAAATGGATGTGTTTACGCGTGTATTACCAACGTTTTCCTGATGGCAAGTGGAGGGATGATCGTAGGGATCGTATTTTGCGATGCTGTTCATAACGATGAGCCAGGGGTTGTCTAACGGTGTGCAGCCCTGCCATGCGTAATAGTCATCGTCGCCTTCCTGAGTCGTTGCCCAAAGAACGGGATATGCGCTGTAACGTGCAACCCAATAGCGGCAAAGCATATCAAGTTTTTCCTTATCGATAGCGTTAACCTGGAAAGATTCGATAAGCTCTTCGGGGTATGCAAACTGTGTGTGTGAATGTACTAAGCCTTTTTCGGCAATGTAAGCGAAATATCTGTCAAGCTCTTGGAACTTTTTAAGTATGTCGTTGTTTACGCCATAAACGAAGATAGAACCTGTGCTGTCGCCCATCCAGCTGTTGCCTGTTGCGCCTGTATACCAACCGAGCTGCTGTGACTGGATAACGGTGTAGCCCTGCTCGGCGCGGTAGTCCATGATGTGCTTGAACTGAGATGTAATACCGTACTGATCGGCAACTTCTTGAGAAATACCGCCGATGCCGTCGATCTCTTCAACGGGGAGTGTCCAATGTGTGTCACCGAGATAGAAAAATGGTGTGCCGTCGTCATACATGAAATAGCGAGTACCTGTGACAGTCTTTACAAAGCCGTGCTTGTAGATATCAAGATCGCCTGTGTAAGCTGTGCAGGAAACTGTACCTGTGTGATAATGAAGACCAACGTTTGTATCGTCGGAGCAAGCTGTAACGTATGTCCAATCGCCGAGCTTGGGAAGGGAGAAACGAACCTTCCATGTTTTTGCGCCGTCCCAGAAAGCGGGAAGAACTAAAGTTTCGCCTGTTTCAGTATGAGTGAAGGTGACGTCCATGGTAACGGTGTAAACGGGGTTTTTGTATTCTGTGTCACTTTCAAAGCTTATTTCATAAGCAAGCCATTGCTGTGCATCAACGTGAACGGGGTCTCCGACAGGTTCAGTGATCTGTGGCTTGGGAGTGGGAGTAGGAGTTGATACAGCCGTAGGCTCAGCTGTGGGAGTTGCGTCTTCCGTAGGAGTTGCATCTGTTATAGTAGGTGTGGGAGTTTCGTCGGAGGTGTTGCCTTGCTCGGAGCAAGCGACGCAAACGAGAAGCATTGCGCAAGCTAAAAGCAAGCAGAAAAGTTTCTTTTTCATTTGGTTTATCCTTTCATAATAAATTTAATATATTATAACATATTATAAGATGATTTGCAAGGAAAAAGTTGATATATAAATGCCGACAGTAATTCTGTCGGCATTGAGTGTCTATATATTGCTTTCTAAAACGGAGATGTCGTAAAATTCGGCGGAGCCGTTTTCGGTAAAGAGACCAAAATCACCGTCTCTGAAGGAGTAGCTTCTTCCGGAAAGTGCAACTTCATCGTTAACGTAAACGGAGAAAATACTTCCCGACGTGATTATTTTAAGGTCGTATACGTTATCCTCGGGAATTGTGATGGGACGAACCTCATCGAAGAAGACGTCGTCGAAGAACTTAAAGAAGCTGTCGAAGTAGATCTGTCCGCGCTTTTGCTCGATCTTGAGCATGCACCATTTATCGAAAACAGGGTAGGATGCACGGAAAACGAGACCTGCGGAAAGAGAACCGGGCTTTATTTTGATCTTCGCCTTGTAAAGCGCGTCT
Source organism: Oscillospiraceae bacterium (assembly GCA_015067075.1). Taxonomy (GTDB): domain Bacteria; phylum Bacillota; class Clostridia; order Oscillospirales; family SIG530; genus SIG530. The sequence continues at coordinate 44,122 of SVND01000010.1, read as the reverse complement.
TCGCCTGCCGTGCCGAGCTTAAGAGTAGAAAAGCCTTCACTTTCGCCAATATATTTGCCGTTTTCGCATTTCCAATTGCCGCCGAAGCTGTCGCTTGCGGCAATTGCAACGGGTTTTGTGAAAATGTCAAGCACTTCGGAAACGGGTTTTACGTTGAGAGTACCGTCGGACGCCTGAATGATTTCGTGAATGATAAGATTGCCGCCCCACATATATTTGTTTTTATCGTTTTCGTCTGTTTTGTGGCAAACCCAGCCCACAAGGAAACGGCGCTCGCCGTTGGAAACGGTTTTTGCCGCGTAGATAGTGCGACCGTCAAAGGTGTCGTTTGCGGGGATTTCCCACGGGCCGTAGGGACTGTCGGAAACTCTGTATTTCGTTTCCCACCAGCGAGTATATTCGGAAAATACGAGATACCACTTATCGCCCATTTTGAACATATCGGGACATTCATGAGTGTCGTACTGATATGGAGCGTAGATGGGATCGCCGAGAGTCCAATTTTTCAGATCCTTTGAAGTTGCGATAACCGTTGCGCCCCAACGCTTTGCACGGTTTTCGTTAATAGCGGCTGTGATAAGCATCCAAAACTCGTCTGCTTCATTGTTGAAAAATACAAACGCATCGCGGAAAGCAAAAGTTGCATAACGGTCAAAATCAGCCTGCAAGCAAAAATCCGGATCTTTCGTCCAGTTGTGAAGGTCGGTGCTTGTTGCGTGCATAATGACTTCAAGTGGAACGAGGTCGTTACAATGACCGCAATAGAACATATGGAAAAGTCCGTCATGCTCAAGAACGCATCCCGTGAAAACGGCTTCGTCGCGAGTGCCTGCGCCGCTACCCTCGATGGTTACACCGAGTTCTTCGAAATTAACGAAATCGGTTGTGGTTATGTGACGCCAATTTGTGCCGAAAATGTGATAAAGATGATATACGCCGTCCCAATAAAAGGGGATAAAGTCGCCGCAATTTCCCTCGGGAGCGCGATAGTAAAGCTTATTTCTTTCCATAAAAACACCTCATTGTGTATTAAATTCCGCTGCCTAAAACGGAAATATCATAAAATTCAGCGGAGCCGTTTTCAGTAAACAGCCCGAAATCGCCGTCTCTGAAGGAGTAGCTTCTTCCGGAAAGCGCGACCTCGTCGTTAACGTAAACGGAGAAAATGCTTCCCGACGTGATTATCTTAAGGTCGTATACATTGTCTTCGGGGACGGTGATGGGACGAACCTCGTCGAAGAAAACATCGTCGAAGAATTTAAAAAAGCTGTCGAAATAAATGCGTCCGCGCTTTTGCTCGATCTTGAGCATACACCATTTATCGAAAACAGGGTAGGATGCACGGAAAACGAGACCTGCGGAAAGTGTGCCGGGCTTTATCTTGATCTTTGCCTTGTAAAGCACGTCTTCGCCTGCCGTGCCCAGCTTAAGAGTAGAAAAGCCTTCACTTTCGCCAATATATTTGCCGTTTTCGCATTTCCAATTGCCGCCGAAGCTGTCGCCTGCTGCAATTGCAACGGGCTTTGTAAATGCATTGAGTACCTCGGAAATAGGCTTTACGTTGAGAGTACCGTCAGGTGCCTGAACGATCTCGTGAACGAGGAGATGACCGCCCCACATATACTTTGTCTTATCATTGCCTTCTACTTTATGGCAAAGCCAGCCGACGATGAAACGGCGCTCGCCGTTTGAAACAGTTTTTGCCGCGTACATTGTGCGTCCGTCAAATGTGTCGTTTGCGGGAATCTCCCACGGGCCGTAGGGACTGTCGGAAACTCTGTATTTCGTTTCCCACCAGCGAGTGTATTCGGAAAATACGAGATACCACTTGTTGCCCATTTTGAACATATCGGGGCATTCGTGGGAGTCGTACATATAAGGCTTGTAAATAGGATCGCGAAGCTCCCAATTTTTAAAATCCTTAGAAGCGACGAGTGCGGCAGTTGCCCAGCGCTTTGAACGGTTTTCAGTTGTTGCGCCCGTAACGAGCATCCAATATTCGCCGACGTCTTCATTATAGAAAACAAAGGAGTCTCTGAAAGCGCCGAGGCTGTAAAGCTGACCGTCGGGTTTGATACAAAAATCGGGGTCTTTAGTCCAATTGTGAAGATCCGTGCTTGTCGCGTGCATAGCTGCTTCAACGGGAACGAGCTTGTCGTTGTGACCGCAGTAAAACATATGGAAAACGCCATCGTGCTCGGTTACACAGCCTGTAAAAACATTCTTATCTTGCGCCGTTTCATCGTCGGTGCCGTTGATGCTCATGCCAAGGTCTGTAAAATGCACGAAATCTGTCGTTGTTATATGCTTCCAGCCGCCGCCTGAAATATGATACAGATGATAAACACCGTCCCAATAAAAGGGGATGAAATCACCGCAATAGCCTTCCGTTGAACAGTAATAGATCTTATCTCGTTCCATAAAGCAAATCTCCTTTTGTTTATTTAATAAGCGAGGATCATTATTTGAAAAGAGTATAACATATTAAATTATTAAAGTCAATGAGAAAATGGAACGCCTAAGTGAGAATTTACGACTTTTTTGCGTAAAAAAGGACACCCGTAGGTGTCCTTTGGTTGAGTTTAGTTTTCAAGTACAGCGGCAATTTCAGCATCGATCTGGGGAGCAAGCTCTTCAGCCATAGTCGCCCAAGGCTCGCCGAGACGTGTATAGAACCAGATCTCACCCCAGAACTTGGATACGTTGAATGAGCCCCATGTTTCGAGAACGGGATATTTATCTTCGGAGAACATAACAGCTTCTATTCTCTTTGACATTTCGAGAGTTTCTTCACCTTTTTCGTAACGCTCGTCATTTTCGCTTTCGACATGTGCATCTGTATTGAGCAGGTTGTATCTGAGGGAGTTCATGTAAGCGGCAGCACCCTGCGGGTTTGCAGCGCCTGCACCGAGGATATACTGACCGAATGTTTCGCTAAGATAATATTTATCGGATTCGGGATCCTTCGGCCAGGGGACGATATCGACCTTGCCGTTGTGGATAGCATCGAGGCAAGCTCCACGATACCAGAGGGGACCCATCATCATGGCGATATTGCCGGATGCAAAAGCTTCTTTTACGTCGCCGCCGTCGTAAACGACGCCGTCGCTTACGCAAAGATCAACGTAGAAGTTAACGCCGCGGGCGACTTCTTCGCGCTTAACGTTATTTGTAGCCGTGCCGTCGGAATTGAAGGTTACAAAGTCAAGACCTGTTGTAAGCATGAAAGCGTTGGGTTGGTCTGTGGCAAAGCCCCAGATTTCGGGCATACCGTCGCCGTCACTATCGGTGTGTGTAGCAAGAGCACATTCACGGAAGGTGTTCCAATCCCAATTGCCTTCATCGTAATATTCAAGGGGTGATTTAACTCCAAGCTCCTCAAAAATATCAAGGTTTACCCAAACAAGGTTGTCGTGACGTGTTGCGGAGGGAGAAATGAAATAATGATGTCCGTTCATAGAGACGTTTGCCAAGGAGTTTTGAAGGTCTTCCCAAATGCCGAGGGAGAAATCAATATATTCGTCCCATGCGCCTGCATAGCCTTTGTTAACAAGAGAAGGAGTAAAGCCCCAAATGAGAATATCGGGAGCCTCGTTGCTCATGCTAAGTGAGATAAATTTACTTATCTTTGCTTCGTTGGCGACGACGATAGTTTCATACTGCATATTGTAAATGTCGCGGAAAGCGTTGAAACGATCAACCGCCGGCTGTCCAACCTCGTAGTGATTGAGGAAAACGATCGTGTTTGAGGGGAATTCATAGGCGGGAAGCTTCCAAGCGGCGTTGCCGTTTGCCCCTGCGTCATTCATGAATTTGCCACCTTCAGTAAGATCGACTGCTACCTCTGTGGGAGTGGCATCATCGGGAACAGGCGTAGGATCTGCATCGCCGTTGCCGCCACAGGCACAAAAAGTAGCGATCATTAAAAGTGCAATAAGTAAAGCTAATAATCTTTTCATTGTGGTAAGTCCTTTCCGTTTAAATTTTGTACTTATATAATATAAAATTTTGAACGAAAAGTAAATAGCTAAATTTGGGTTTTATTTGTACTTTTTTTGGTTTTTACTGTTTTTCTTTCAGAAGTGGTGAAACGGGTTTGTATAAAAGAAGAACGAGAGCGGATGTGATAAAGCCTTTGATGAAGTTAAAAGGAATTGTACCTAAAGTGATAAGCGAGAGAATGTTGTTTATGGACTCGTTACTTTTTGCCGCACCTTTAATGACGTTGTCCATACCGCCGAAGACGGAGGCGTATGCAGGGATTATGAGCCAATAATTTGCGGCGGTGCTTACTATAAGCATTGAAGCAAAGCCGATACAAATGGAAACGAAAGCCCATTTTTTTGTTTTGTGATATTTATAGATAAGGGAAGCGGGGAGCACGAAGGCACAGCCCATGAGAAAGTTTGAAATCTCACCGATACCCATGGTTACAGAGCCGTCGATAAGAACGTTAATAAGCCCTTTAATAAGCTCGATCAAAACGCCCGCCAAAGGTCCCATTGCCATTGCACCGATAAGTACGATTATTTCGCTGAAATCCAGTTTATAAAACGGAGGTAAAAAAGGTAAAGGGAATTTCAGCATCATAATTATTGCGGCAAGAGCACTTAAAATACCGATGCGCACGATGTAACGGATAGTAAAGCTTTTTTTCATTTTTAATCATTCCTTAACATAAAAATAACGCCCCAAAAGAGGGGCGTTTTAAATACAAAATCAGCGCAAATACGCAAATAAACAGATAATCTGCTTACGTTTCTTCTTTCATCCAGACTTTAACTGTCGGTACCGTATTACAAGCAAAAGCTTGGCTCGGTTCTGCGCAAAAGCGCTCGCGGACTGCACCGCCGATCGGGAATTTCACCCTGCCCCGAAGTATTGAATTTTTCTATATTATAACCGATTTTTTTCTCGTTGTCAATAGGGCTTGCCCAATTTATTGAGCAGAAGCTGTTAAAATGAACTGCGTAGCCGTTGTAAGCAGCTCTTCTACGGAATGGGAGGTGCTTTCGTGACCGACAGCAGGAGAAAAATCGTGATCCGCGCCGTCAACGGCGATGTACGTTGCGTCTACACCTTTTTCAATAAGTGCATTGTAAAGAAGCTCAGACTGCGTGTACGGAACGTAAGAGTCGGCTTTACCGTGGATAATAAGTGTTTTAGGTGAGTTGCTATCTATGTAATTTATGGGACTTGACGCCTTATGTTCCTCAAGCTTGCCTTCGCGGTCGGTACCGAAAACTGCTAAAAGCGTTTCATAAGCACGGCGCAACGAGTCGTCGGTGTAATCCACGCAAAGATCGGTAGGCCCACAAATATCAACAACGTATTTGAGCTTGTAGGTTACATCGGAAAGCTCAGGAGCTTCATGGAAATGATCCTGCGCAAACGCCGCCATCAAAGAAAGATGACCGCCTGCGGATGTGCCGAAAGCACCGAGATTATCAGTGTCGATGTTGTATTCCTCTGCGTTTTTAACAATGTATCTTACGGCATCAAGGCAATCGTAGATGGGAGTAGGTAAAAAGACGGTTCTCGTGTCGCAAAGCCTGTATTGCACGCCGATAACGGCAATATTCTGTGCATTTAAAGCCCTTATAATGTCGTAATAATCCGTGATATCGGATTTATCTCCGCCCATCCAGCCGCCGCCGTGGAAGAAAAAGAGCGCGCCGAACTTGGGGGAATCTTCATATTGCGCAGGAAGATAGATGTCGGCACGGAGCTTTTCTGTACCGATGGTTTTATATGTTACGTTGCGCTTTACTGTCGGAGCCGGAGTGGGGGAATGCGTAGGCATAGAGGTAGGAGAGGGTGTTGGCGTTTGCGTGTTTGTGGGAGTGCTTTCAACGGGTGATGGTGTAGCTGTAGGCAGAGGTTGCTCGTTATCTTTGGAACAGCTTGCAAAGCAAAAAACAGTAAACAGAATAAGAGCGAAGATCAGAAAAGAAATAAAGTGTTTCATGATAATCTCCTAATATTTTTTTTTATTATATAATATAAAAATACATTTGTCAAGAACGAATATTATTAAGCTTTTTTCAAGGATAAATTGCTATAATGAATACAACGAAAGAAGGAAGACGAATTATGAATTACAGAAAAATAATACCTATATTTATCATAGTTTTAGCTATGCTTGCGGTGGGGTGCAGACCGATTATTGAGATTAAAAACGACGGAGATGCTGAAAGTAGCAGTATTACGCCTATATTAACGCCTAATTTGTCCGATGAAGGCAAAACCGATAAAACAAAAGCTGAAATTGCCGAGATGGAAAAGATAGAGTTTCCCGATGAGGCGAAAAGCGGCGTAGCTGAAAAAGCAGATTGCGTAATTATATTGGATGATGAGAACACGTCCATAAACGGAAACGGAGCCGCGTATTCAAACGGTATCGTTACAATTGCAAAAAGCGGAAAATATCTTATCACAGGCAAAATGTCTGACGGTCAGATAATCGTTGACAGCAGTGACAGTGAAAAAACGGAGCTTTTGTTAAATGGCGCTTGGATCCATTGTGAAACGGGTGCGGCGATATATGTAAAAAATTCCGAGGCGAGTAAAACGACTGTTGAGCTTTGCGATAAATCGGTAAATATTCTCACAGACGGCACAGAGCATATTCTGGAGGAAAACAGTGACGAGCCCGATGCTACGCTTTTTTCAAAGGACGACCTTAAAATAAGCGGAAGCGGCACGCTTTATATTGCAGGTAATTACAGTAAAGGTGTACACAGCAAAGACGATCTTGAGCTTGAAAATGCAACTGTTTATATATTGTCCGTTGACAACGGCTTCAGAGGCAAGGACTCTGTCGAGATAACAAGCGGAACACTCGTTATCGAAAGCGGCGCGGACGGTATCAGAACGAACAATACCGAAGACGACGGAAAAGGCTATATCAGTATAAGCGGCGGTCACATTGAAATAACGTCTGCTTTTGATGCTGTACAGGCTGTAACTGATCTTATGATAACAGGCGGTGAGCTTGTGATTCAAAGCGGCGGCGGAAGTGTTAACAGCAGCTCAAATCAAAACTCTGATTGGGGAAATTGGGGTGGCGGCTTTGGCGGCGGTCCGGGCGGCGGAATGATGCCTCCGGGTGGCTTTGGCGGAGGTATGCACGGTGGTAGGGGTGAAAGAAACGCACCGAACGCTGACGAAGGTTTTTCTGAGGCGGCATCTTTTACGCAGACTGCGCAGACGACGAGCGACAGCGCAAAGGGGCTCAAGGCTGACGGAGATATAACGATTGCAGGCGGTGTTATAAGTATTGACTCCTCCGACGACAGCATTCACGGGGTGAATATTGAAATCAAAAACGGCACGATGATGTTGACTTCCGGAGATGACGGCATTCACGCTGATACAGCGGCGAAAATTTCGGGCGGTGATATTACCGTTACAAAGTCATATGAGGGTATAGAGGGCGCTGACATTGTAATATCAGGCGGCGTGATGAATGTTACGAGCTCAGATGACGGCCTTAACGGTGCAGGCGGCAAGGATTCTTCGTCAACGACGAACAGACCCGGTGCAGGTATGTTCAGTTCAAGCACGGGTACGCTTACAGTAAGCGGTGGTAAAATAATTGTCGACGCGTCAGGCGACGGAATAGATATAAACGGCAGTATTACAATGACAGGCGGGAGCGTGACGGTTTACGGCTCGACGAATAACGGAAACGGTGCACTTGACTATGACAAGTCGTTTCTCATAAGCGGAGGAGAGCTGTTTGCCTTTGGAAGTACGGGTATGGCACAGGGCGTTTCGGCGTCGTCGGAGCAAAACTCAATTTTCGTGGGAGTTTCCGTTGACGGTGGCAAACTTCTAGAGGTAACGGACGGAAACGGCGTGAACATTGTTACAATAACGCCGCCGAAGGCTTACAGCTGTGTGCTTATCAGCACGCCGCAGATTGAACACGGAATGGCGTACACGTTCCATCTGGATGGAGAAAAGATAGGCACGATAACTGCTGAATAAAAAAAACGGGATAAGCGGCATAATGTCGTTTATCCCGTTTTTGCATACTGTTACTTTACCGTTGCGGAAAATTGTACCCTTTTGTATTATTGACAATGCTGAAAATGTATAGTATAATGGTAAAATAAAAGGAGTGGAAAAGATGAAGCAGTACGATTTTATTGATTTTTCAAAAATGCATGATTATGAATCATATTCCGCAAATATAATGCTTGAATACAGAACATCCATGGCTGAAGGAAAGAAGATCGAGCATCTTAAGCCTCTTTTTGAAGCTGTAGCATCGCTTGAACCCTCTGCTTTTAAAGAAAAACTTTGCGATGATATTTTCTATAAGCTTGAGGAGATCCCTGTAAGCGAGGATTTCCCGTATAACGAGCCGTCTGAGCTTGATGAAATTAAAGCGGCTCGAAGAAAGGATATCCCTGTTTTTGCAAAGCCTGAGGATAAGGAGCTTGCTCTTGAAAAAATAAAAGGCGCTTGGATCGGAAGAGTTGCGGGATGCCTTTTAGGCAAGCCTGTAGAATGCTGGACACGTGCACAGATACATGAGCTTGCAAAAAGACAGGATAATTTCCCGATAACTAAATATCTCAAAGAGGATATTGAATATATTGAGCAGGAAAAGCAGTGGAACAATAAGTCGTGGATAGACACCATAAACGGTGTTATGCCCATGGACGACGACACGAACTATACGGCTCTTGCAGCGCTGAAGATCGTAGGCTCAAACGGCAGAAACTTCACTTCTGACAACGTGCTTACAGAGTGGACGGTATGGCAGAGCAGAAATGCTTACTGCACGGCTGAGCGTGTAGCGTATAAAAATCACCTTATGGGAATGTATTCACCGAATACGGCTCGATACAAAAACGCATACAGAGAATATATCGGTGCTCAGATTCGCGGAGACTATTTTGGCTATATAAATCCGGGTAATTGCGAGATGGCGGCTGAGATGGCATGGCGTGACGCATATATTTCCCATGTGAAAAACGGAATTTACGGCGAAATGTATATTGCGGCGATGCTTGCCGCGGCAGCAGTATCCGATGATATTTTAACGGTTATTGACGCAGGTATTGCTCAAATTCCCGAAAAATCACGCTTGTATGAGGATATCTGCATTACAGTTGATGCATTTAAAGCAGGTAAGACTTACGACGAGTTTTTAGCGATGTTTGACAACAAATATAACGAATCGATGCAACGCGATTGGTGCTTTACAAATGCTAATGCAATGCTTGTAACGGCGGCGCTTTTATACGGCGGCAAGGACTTCGGTAAGGTGATTTCCTTGGGCGTTATGCCGGGCTTTGATACCGATTGCAACGGCGCTACAGCGGGGTCTATTTTCGGCATGATGTACGGCGAAAAGGCTATTGACGAATATTGGGTCAAGCCGTTTAATAAAAAATTTACAACTGCTATTTTCGGATATGAAATTGTCGATGTCGACGATATGGCAGAGCTTACCATGAAGCATATTGAATGGTAAAAGGAAAGGGTTAGCTTAATAAATGATATACCTTGATAATTCCGCTACAACGAAAGTGTGCGAAGAAGCTGCGAAAAAAGCTTTTGATATGATGACTGTGCAGTTTGGAAACCCCTCATCTCTGCACGGAGCAGGCGATGATGCCGCAAAAGAGATATCATTCGCAAGGCAAGCTATAGCTAAAGCGCTTCATTGTAAAGCGGACGAAATAGTTTTCACATCGGGTGGAAGCGAATCGAACAATACTGCCATTTTCGGTGCATCTTCGCTTTTAGGCAAACGTGGCAATCGAATTGTTACTACCGACTGCGAGCATCCCTCTGTAGCGGAGCCCATAAAGGTTTTAGAGCAACGTGGCTTTGAAATAATCAGGCTTTCAACTAAAGGCGGAAAAATCGACTCAAAGGAGCTTGTTGAGGCGATAAATTCAAAGACTATTCTTGTTTCAATGATGCTCGTCAACAATGAAACGGGTGCAGTTTTTCCCGTAAGGGAAGCGGCGATGGCTATAAAAAGAGCAAAAGCCCCTGCGCTTTTACATTGTGATGCCGTTCAAGCGTTTATGAAGCTTGATATTATGCCGCAGATAATGGGCATAGACCTTTTGTCTGTCAGTGCCCACAAGGTGCATGCACCTAAGGGCATCGGTGCGCTGTATATCAGAAACGGCGTTCATTTGCCCCCGCTTATTTACGGCGGCGGCCAGGAGAGCGGTATGCGTTCAGGCACGGAAAATGCGGCAAGTATTGCGGCTTTTGCCTGTGCAGTTGAGCATCAGCTTCCGAATATGAAGACAAATTCCCAAATAAGGCAGAAGCTATATGCGCATCTTGAAAAGCTGATAACGGAAAAACTGCCATTTGCAAAAATAAACAAGCCTGCAAATGCAGTTGATTGTATAATGAGCTTGACACTGGACGGATACAATGCGGAAACTGTAGTACATTATCTTGCTCAAAAGGATATTTGCATTTCAGCAGGCTCTGCTTGTAAAAAAGGTGCAAGAAGCTATGTGCTTGAGGCGTTCGGACTTGATGAGGGAAAATCGAGAGAAACGGTGCGCATAAGTCTTTGCGCGGACAATACGGAGCAGGAGCTTGAAACGCTCGTTAATGAGCTTTCCGATATGAAAATACAAAGAAATAAATAGAAAAAGAGAAGCAAGAAAACTAAACTTGCTTCTCTTTTTGACTACTTGATCTTTTCTTTTACGTTGTCAAATGCGGCTTTAAGTTGAGGGTCGGTGTTGTAATCGAGATCATAGAAGTTCAGATACTGTTCTTCAGTAAGGTCTATCTCGATGTCGGGAGTAATACCGATACCCTCGAAATTTTCGCTGAATGGGGGATTGTAAAGCGTCGTTGAAATATAAACGGCAGTTTTCTTGTCGGAGAATTCATAAAGATCGATTACTGTACCTTTACCGAAGGTGGTGGTACCGATGATGGTAGCCATTTCATAATCGCGCAAAGCGGAGGTGAAAAGCTCCGCGGCACTTGCCGTTCCGCCGTTGACAACGACTGCCATGGGAAGATCGACACAGGTTGCACCTGATTTATAAACGCGCGTCTGACCGTTTGATTCAACGATGTTTACAATAGGTCCTTCGGGCAGGAGCTTATCGAGGATAGCTAAAATATTGACCAGCGAGCCGCCGCTGTTGTTGCGAAGGTCGAAAACAAGCCCTTTGATATTTTGGCTTAAAAGACCGTCCATAACGGAGATAAATTCGTTTGAGCTCGTTCCGTCAAAGCTGCTTATTTCAACGTATGCAATACCGTCAACAACGTCGGAGCGAATATACTGAATATCATAGTAATCACGTTCAATATTGAAAGATACGGTTTCGCTCTCGCCGCTTGCAGTCTTACGCACAACGTCGAAAACGGCAAAGGTATCAAGTTCACCGCGCATTTCCGAGAGAGACTGCTCGTAGCCCATTTCGACAACGGATTTGCCGTTTATTGAAGTAATAACGTCGCCGAATTTTACACCTGCGTTCGCGGCAGGGGAGCCGTCGTAAACGCGGATTATCCGCAAACCGTTTTCATCAACGAGACCGCTTACAAGTATGCCGATACCGACGCTCTGCCCCATGGATTCTGTCTTAAAAGCGGCGTATTCTTCCTCGTTAAAGTATGCGGCGTATTTATCGCCGATGCCGTAAAGATAACCCATTATAATTCCGTCGATAAGCTTTTGCTCGTCGACTTCGCCGATATAATGCTTGTCAACGAGATTTTGAAGCTCGTTGAGTTTGCTGTATATCTTTTGATCCGCGTATGAATCGGCAAGCTTTGCGTTTTGGTCAAAAATGAAATAAGCGGAGGTACAAGTAATGCTGAATGCGGCTGTCAGTACGATGATCAAAAGAACAGCGCCGAATCCGAGACCTTTTCTTTGCATAATAAAAACATAGTCCTTTCAATGATTAAACGATAATGTAAACTTTTGATGAAAAATACTTCAGGGGATTTGTATATTCGCCGTCGACCAAGACCTCATAGTGAAGGTGAGGACCTGTGGAATATCCGGTGCTTCCTACGGTGCCGATCTTCTGTCCTTTTTTGACCTTGTCGCCGACCTTGACCGAGCGTGTAGTCATGTGCGCATAAAGCGTGGCAACGCCGTTACCATGGTTTATGGAAACGTAGTTACCGTAAGCGGAGTTGTATTCGGATTTGATTACCGTACCGCTGTAAGAAGCGACGATAGTCGTACCCTTGGGAGCACCGCCGATGTCGATACCCGTATGTAATTTCCATACCTTTAATACGGGGTGCAGGCGGTTTCCGTAAACGGAAGTTACTTTGCTGTAGCCGGGCAAGGGCCATTTAAGATCCTTTGTGGGATCGCCGCTGCTTTGATTTTTCTTGGATTCCTCTTCTTCTTTCTGAAGTCTTGCAACCTCATCGGCAATCTGTTTTTTGACCTTTGTTTCTTCCGCTTCAACGGCGGCAATCTCTTTTTTCAGCTTCGCTTGATCTGCTTCGATCTCCTGAATAATAGCGTCAGCGGCGGCAGCTTCCTTTTCTAAAGAAAGCTTTTTAGCCTCTGCTTCAGCTACAGCGGCTTTTTGTGAAGCAACGTTTGCCTCAAGCTCAAGCTTTGCATCGTTGCAGGCTTTAAGATCTGCCGACATCTCTGTCATAAGGTCGTTATCATGGGTAAGCATATCGCTTACCATGTCAAGCCGCATGAAAAAATCGGAAAAGCTTTCAGCTTCAAAAAGGATCTCGAGGTAAGATTGAGTGCCTATTTCATAGAAAAAGCGAATTCTCTGTCTGTATATTTCGGTGCGCTCGTCGATCTCAGCCTGCTGCTTTTCGATCTCGACCTGAGAAACAGCGATCTCGTCATTGAGCCACGTGATCTTTTCCTCTAAAAGCTTGATCTCATCCTCGCAAAGGGCAATTTTTTCATCAAGCTGGTTTTTCTTTTGCACCTCAGATTTTTTCTCGGAATTGGCAGATCTGATCTCCTTTTCAAGCTTGGCTATTTTGTCTGCAACATCGGAAAGCTTGTCGTTGAGCTCGTTGAGCTGTTTTGAAGTCAACGCCGCGTCTGTTACGATACCTGCGTCGAAAGGAATATGGTACGCAGTAACAAAAAGAGCTAATGCGATGAAAAGAGCCAATGAAAATTTCAAGGTTTTAAAAAAACGCGTCATTAGTTTGTCCTTTCTTTAAACGTCTAAGTGCTTTCTTATTGAAAGCGAGCTTCCGAAAACACCGATAACAATACCTGCAACGGCGAAAATAAGTCCGATACTGGAGCTTATGGTGCTGAAATCAACTATAATTATAAGGTTTTTGAGCGTGGCGAACAGTCCGACAATGATATATTCATAAATGTACCACTGTATAAAATATGCCACGATGCCGGAAAACAGACCTATGATAAGTCCTTCAAAGATGAAGGGCCAGCGGATGAACCAGTCTGTTGCGCCGACGTATTTCATGATGTTTATTTCGCGGCGTCTTGAATAAACTGCAAGCTTTATGGTGTTCGAGATGATGAAGATGGAGATTATAAACAAAATTCCGATGAACCAAAAGCTTGCAACGGTAAGAACCTTTTCAAGATTTAAAAAGCCTGCGGCAACTTCGTCGTTATATCGAATGGTGTCGATACCTTCGATGTTGTTAAGCTGATACATGGTCTCGTCCGTCTTCGCCGTGTCAACGAGGGTAAGCTTATAGGAAATACGAACGTAAGAAGAATCGTAGCCTAAAAGCGCATCGGGAGTTTCCGCGAACATTTCCTGCAAAATACGGTATCCGTCCTCACGGGAGATATATTCGCAATCCTTTACGTTGTTAAGACCTTCAAGCTCGCTTGTGATGCGGGCGATATTTTCATCGTCAGCGTAAGCATCGTCGATGAACAAGGTTATCTCGTTAAGATCCTGTATCTGTTCGAGATTCTTTTGCACGTTGAAAAGGGCAAGGGTGCACGTACCCATAATGATAAGGCATGAAACGAGAACACCGACGGAGGCGAAGCTCATGAGCCTGTTTGTAAAAATATTGCGAAAGCTTTCTTTGATAAAATATCCTAAATTATTAAACATCGAAAGCACCTCCGTGAGTATCGCTGACGATACGTCCTTTTTCGATCCAGACAACGCGCTTGTCAAAAAGGTTAACAAGCTGCTGCTCGTGAGTTACAACGAGGACGGTCGTGCCGCGGCGGTTTATCTCCATTAAAAGCTGCATTATCTCAAGTGACATATCGGGGTCGAGATTTCCCGTCGGCTCGTCTGCGATGAGAATGGAGGGGTTATTTACAAGTGCTCTTGCCAAAGCAACACGCTGCTGTTCTCCGCCTGAAAGCTCGTCGGGAAATCGCTTGGCTTTGTCTGAAAGGTTGACAAGATGGAGTATCTTGGGAACGCGGACACGAATATCATGGGCGGATGCTCCGATAACGCGCATAGCAAAAGCTACGTTTTCAAAAACGTTTTTGTTGGGAATAAGACGAAAGTCTTGGAAAACGACACCGAGCGTGCGACGAAGGTGAGGAATATCGCGGTGGCGCATATGACCGACGTTGAACTCGTTCACGATAAGCTCGCCAGATGTGGGCACTTCCTCGTGCATAAGCATTTTGATAAGCGTTGACTTTCCGGCACCTGAATGACCGATGATGAAAACAAATTCACCGTCGTTTATTGTCAGGTTTATGTTTCGGACAGCCTTGACCTTGCCGGTGAAGGATTTGCTGACCTTTCGCATTTCAATCATTTTTTGCTCCTGCCTTTAGTTTTGGTAGAATAGCCATAACCTGAAGCTGTGAGATATTTCTTAACGAGAAGAGCTACCTTGAAGACGATGGCGTCTTCAAATTCACGAAGATCAAGTCCCGTCATACGGCGCACTTTTTCAATACGGTAAACGAGAGTGTTGCGGTGCACGAAAAGCTTTCGTGCCGTTTCGGAAACATTGAGGTTGTTTTCAAAGAATTTCTGTATGGTAAAGAGCGTTTCATAATCAATGGCATCAATGGAGCTCTTTTTGAAAATTTCATTGAGAAAAATCTCACAAAGAGTAGTGGGAAGCTGATATATGAGACGACCGATACCAAGGTTATCGTAGCAAGTAATGCTCTTTTCGCTTTCAAAAATACGGCCTACCTCAAGAGCAACCTGTGCTTCCTTGAAGGAACGGTTGATCTCGGCAACTGTAGGTACGATTGAGCCGATACCGACGAAAGCCTTGGTGAAAAATTCGCCGTTGAGTGTGTCAACGATGGAGCGGGCGAGCTTTTGAAGATCCTTTTGCGTAGTCGTGGAATGAACTTCTTTAACGAGAGCAATATCTGTTTCGTTTATGTTGATAACGAAGTCACGCTGTTTTTCGGGGAAAAGGCTTTGGATTACTTCGTAAATAGCAACCTCGGAATTATCAACGAGACGGATGATAAGTACGGCGCGGAGAATATCCGTAGAAAGACGGATCTCACGGGCGCGGATGTTTATATCACCGGGTAAGACATTGTCTAAAAGTACGTTTTTAACGAAAAGAGCTTTGCCGTATTTTTCATTGTGGAATTGCTTTGCGTTGGCAACGGCAACAGCTGCCATAGAAACGAAGCGCGAAGCAAGCTCGTCCGTACCCTCGACAAAAACGACAAGCTCAACAACAGAGCCTGAAAAGATAGGGTAGCAAGCGAAGCCTGCTTTTTCAATGACCTCGGCTGTATCGGAAAAATCGGATATAACAGGGAAAATATCATTGAAGGGCATATCGTCTGTGCTTGAAGCAATGACGGTACCTTCTTCGTCAAGAACGCCGATAGATCTGCCTGCGGCTTGGCTCATTTGAACAATAATGTCCTGAAAAACTTTATTGGACATGATAACAACTCCTCAATACGTTTTAATATCATTTTGTTTTAAACAAGTGTATATATTTTAACATATTTATAGGGTAAATTGCAATAGGTTTTCGTCATTTTTATCAAAAAAACAGCTAAAAATTTGTAGATTTCTTACCAAAATCCCGCGATAAAGCTGTTTTTTAATTTGTAAAAAAACGAATTAAGAAAATCTTAAAAGTTTACGCTATTGTTTTTTAATCATAATTGATGTATAATCATACTACAAAGATGAAGAGAGGAAAAGTAATATGGCGTGCGTGCTTATATGTGACGATGAAAGAGATATAGTCAATGCGCTTAAAATATATCTTTCCGCGGAAGGGCATAAAATTGTGGAAGCCTTTGACGGGGAGCAGGCGATAAGAGCTGTTCGTGAAAACGATATACAGCTTGTGCTTATGGATATTATGATGCCGCAAACCGACGGCATTACTGCCATGGTGGAGATTCGCAAAATGAGCAACGTGCCTGTGATTTTGCTTACGGCGAAAAGCGAGGATACGGACAAGGTGCTCGGACTTGACCTCGGTGCTGACGATTATATTACAAAGCCCTTTAACCCTGCGGAGGTCATCGCCCGTGTGCGTTCACAGCTTCTCAGATACACAAGGCTCGGAGCGGCTGTGGAAAATGAAAACACATTCAGAGCGGGAAATATTGAACTGAATGACGAGGCGAAAACTGTGACCAGAGACGGCGAAGAGGTGGCGCTGACGCCAACGGAATATGAGCTTTTGAAAATTCTTATTAAAAACCCCGACAAGGTATTTTCATCTCCTCAGCTTTATGAAATGCTGTCAGGCTCGTCATACGGAAATGAAAATTCCATAGCCGTTCATATTCGTCATTTGCGAGAAAAGCTTGAAATAAATCCAAACGAGCCGCAATTCATAAAGGTGGTTTGGGGGCAGGGATATAAGATAGTCAAGGATAGGCGGTAGTATGCAAAAAAGCACAAGGGTATTTATCAGGAAAAGTATCGTCCTGCTGGCGGCGGTACTCGTAATAGCTTTTATCGGAGCAGTCTCATATTTAATTGCCGATATAATTATTGACAATGTAGCGGGAGTACATACAGCGGAGCAGTTTGGCATAGAAACAATTAAAGCATCCGTAGATTTCAACGGAAACGGCGTTGATGATTATACGGATATGGTGAATGGCGCGAGAAGATACGTTGAAACAAGTCCAACTTATAACGGTGATTACGTAGCAGGAGGATATCCTCCGACGGGACAAGGAGTTTGCACAGACGTTATCTGGGTTGCGTTTATGGAAGCGGGATATTGCCTTAAAGATATGGTAGATGAAGATATTGCCGGAAATACGGAGCTTTATACCCGTGTAAACGGCGCACCCGATCCGAATATTGATTTCCGCCGTGTATCCAATCTCAACGTCTATTTCAGCAGGTTTGCCCAGGAGCTTACGCTTGATACAGACGATATTGCACAGTGGCAACCGGGAGATATCGTCGTTTATGAAAATTTGCATATCGCCTTGGTTTCCGATAAACGCAATTACAAGGGTGAGCCGTATATTATCCATAACGGCGGCCGTTTTACCTGCGGAGAGCAGGACAGACTTAAGTCGCATAAAATTATCGGTCATTACAGATTTGACGCTTCGCTGATTGCGGAGGACGCTCTCGTTGAGTGGAATAAAGCTGTGGAGGTGTGGAAATGAAGAAAATATTGGGACGCTCCGCTGTAAAAGTGGTGCTAATATTGCTTTTGCTGGCAATGTCGGTTTTAATACTTGTTGGCGGCGTCGGAATTTTTTTGGCAGGTAACAGCGGATTTTATTCAAAAGAAGAAACGAGCTTTATAGATTTTCCGCTAAGTACGGCTGTCTACAGAAAGGCTTTTTCAGAGTACGTTGATATAAAAAATGTTTTCTTAAACGGTAATGATTTGGATATAGAAGAAAAGATGCGTGATTTAGAGGAGAAATATTCTTGGAAAAGCTCTAATATCGCAATCACCATTCTTAATGCAGACGATAGGATCTTTTTAACGACGGTTTCTGATAATGAAGCTGTGGAATTATTTGTGACGTTCCATATATATGAGAGTGAATTTGATGCAAATAAAGCTGTAAAAGAAACAAAAAGTGCAGATATTGCTTTTTTGAAAGAACCGGAAAATGAAACAGCAGCGGATATGGCTGAGGACGTTCAAACAAGTGCTTACGCACACAAGGTAATGTTTTATTTAAGAGAAGATATGCCAATAGAGGATGATATATTTTTCCTTTATGAAGCTTACAAATTGCTTAAAAGCAACAGCATCTCTCTTATCTTTTATGAGGTATCGGCAATCGGTATAGCAATAATGCTGTACTGCTTGATTTTGACGGGCGCAGGAAGGCGGGCGAATGATAGTGGTGCACATTTGCGCATTGCTGACAAGCTTCCGTTGGAGGTAAACGTAATCTTTACAGCGATAGCCGTATATACGTGCGTGATTGTATTGCACTTTTTGTTTTATTCTTTCAGTGATTATTTTGAGGTGCTTTTGTTGGCTTTTTCTGCGATTGTGCCGATGGGTGTTTTATCGATTGTACTGCTAAGCATGACGGTTGCTGTAAGAGTTAAGGCGGGTAAGTGGTGGAAAAACACTTTAATATATAAGCTTTTAGCACTGATTTGGCGAGGAATACGTTTTTTGTTGCGGGCTTTTTCTGCTTTGTGGCGAAATCTTGCCGTAGCTGTAAAGATCGTGCTTATGTGGGTCGTATGCTGCTTTTTCGGCGCAGCTATAGTGATAAAAATATCACGGATGTTCACGTTTGGCTTGGCTATGATGCTGTTTCTGATAGCGATTGCCTTGCTTGCCGTATGGCTGTGGCTTGCGCTTCAAAATGAAAGGCTGCATAAGGGAATAGACAAAATCAGTGCAGGTGACACAAGCTATAAAATAAAGACCGATCTTATGCTCCCATCCATACGTCTTCGTGCCGAGCGGCTCAATGGTATAAACGATGCTATTTCTGCGGCTGTAGAGGAGAAGATGAAAGGTGAACGGCTGAAAACGGAGCTCATAACGAATGTATCCCACGATATAAAAAACCCCATAACGGCGATAGTAAGCTACGTTGAGCTTTTGAAGCAGGAGAAGCTTGAAAATGAAAAGGCTATGGAGTATATCGAGGTTATCGACAGGCAATCGCAAAGGCTGAAAAAGCTGGCGTTTGACGTGGTCGAAGCGTCGAAGCTTTCGTCTGGCATTATCGCGGCAGAGCTTGCGCCCGTAAGCTTTTGCGAGCTTATTGAGCAGTCTGTTGGTGAATACAGCGACAGATTCGAGGAAAGCAAGCTTGAGGTGGTCTTCACTCCGCCAAAAGAGGATATTTTAATAAATGCTGACAGCAGGCTTTGCTGGCGCATAATGGATAATCTGCTTTCGAATATTAAAAAGTACGCCTTGGCAGGCACACGGATATATATTGATATTGTTTTCGATGACTTTAACGTAATGGCTGTGCTTAAAAACACTTCTGCGGCAAAGCTCAATATATCCAGCGAAGAGCTTATGGAACGGTTTGTAAGAGGTGACAGGTCGAGAAATACGGAGGGAAGCGGTCTTGGCTTGTCAATTGCGAAAAGCCTTGCTAATCTTCAGAAAGGCAACGTCATCACGGAAATAGACGGAGATCTTTTCAAGGTGAAGCTAATTATGCCGAGATATCGTGGAAAAACGCAAAATTTGACTGATAAAAACGAGTAAATGTCTTGAATTTGTGATTGAAATCATGTAAAATTTACCTATAGATGAAAGGGGGATGTTATGAAACGGATAATTTATGTTTTGGTAATGCTGATTATTGCTTTTATGCTTTGCTCATGCACCGAAAACGGTGAAGCACAGTCTACGCCCGCACCGAGCGTTACACACGCACCGAGTGCTACGCAAACGCCGACACCCACACCTATAGATGAAAAGGAGAATCCTTACATGATGAACGAAGAAAACGGCAAGCCTTTTAACGAGAACATTGCAAGTTACGACAGACAGGTTGAATTTGTTTTTCCGTGCCAGTCGGAAGTGTTCGATTTTGCTAGGGAGGAAGCGGAACTTTTCTGCAAGGCTGTAAAGCCTTTGAAGGCGGATGAAAGTATAACCTTCGTTTTTGAGCTTTCAGAGGCTATGGATGAGTTTGCTTTTGCAAGAGTGGCTGAAAAAAGCGGAAGCTCCGTTAAAATAACGCTTACGGGTAGAACACCTACGGAAACGCTCCACGCCATGTATACGGCTTTGGAGGATATGGGCTATAGGTTTGAGGTAACGGGCGCAATAATTCCCGAAAAGCTTGATTTTGACAGCGTGCCAACTGAGTATGCGGAGATAAAGCCTGATATTTTGCGAAGAGGTGTGCGCCAGCATATCAATTTTACAATGGATATTTCATCTTATCCCTTGGGTGAAGCGAAGGAATATATCCGCAATCTTGCCAGAATGCGTTACAATTTTATGGCATTTCACAGCTATCCGGGACATTGGACTTGGGAGCAGTACAAGAACGTTTCAGCCTGCGGATATTGGCACGATTGGACGAGAAAGAAATTTTCGCCCTTTGACGTTGAGCTTTTTAACGGCGCGTTTTTCTATGGTGAGCATTTTGCGATGCCCGATTATCCGCTTATAAAAGAGCAGGTAAGATTTAATACGCAATATTTTTGTATGCCTGAAATAGAGCAATATTACTACACGTGGAAAGAGCGAGGAGAGGTCGCGGAGCAATGGCTTGCGAGCGTTATGGCTGAGGCATCGCGTTGCGGTATGTTCGTTCAGCTTTCAACGGAGCTTAAGCTTGGCGATGAAGAAGAGAATAAACGCCTTTGTGACAGGATATTGAAAAGCTATCCGATGATAGATGGTCTTGAATTTATGACTCGTGAAACGGGTGATGAGCTGCCTGACGATTTTGAAAATACGCAAACGGCTGTATTTTATGAGATACTTAATACGGAAAAGGGAAGCGACGTTGATAAAAAGTATTATTACGACGCACCTGATAAGTATTCAGGTCCTGTGCGCGATCTTGCATATGCCATAAGGCTTGTAAATCATCTTATTGACAGCGGTTGGCAAGAGAAGATGCAGATCGGGCTTTCTGTCGGCTCGTATGTTGTAAATGCAAAAACTCTTGAGTTTTGCAACAAGCTTGCTAAGGAAAATATACCGAAAAATGTAACGTATACCGTAATGCCTGCCCACTCTGCGCAGTATGCGGCAGATAATCTCGAAGCCTCTGAGATAAGCACGGAGCTTTTAAAGAAAACTGTTATTTACAGCTGGGTGGAATTTGACGGATTTATGTATTTGAATCAGTTTTCCGCAAGCGGTATAAAAAACATGGTTGATTTTGTTAAGGAGAAAACGGGTGAGCCTGTCTATGCCCTTGTATGCAATCATTGGAGAACGGCTGAAAACTATATGTCGTTCAGATATCTTTCCGAGGTCTCTTTTGACGGTAAGCTCACGCCTGAGGCTTTTGTAACTGATTATGCGGTAAGCATTGGAATTGAGGATACAAAGCCGTTTGTAAACGCGATGATGAAGCTTGATGCCATGAGCGATATACGCAATTTGCCCGGCAATGTTGCTTTTGCGCTTAAAAGTACGTGGAACGTCGGAAAGGACGGAAGGATGGATGCTCTTTGGTGGTGGGATGCTTGGAGTATGAGCAATGCCGCCGAGGGCTACGGTGAAATTGCTGATGCACTTTTGAAGGCTAGCGCTGAAGCTGACCATCCTCAAAATGCAAGAATGCTTAAGCTTATCAGCAATGCAAACACAGGCGCGAAATTACATATGACGGCTATGTCCACGCTGAAATACGCACTTGTGAGCTTTGACAGAGAAAAAGTAAGGCTCGAGCTTGAAAAGCTTTCGGACGGCGATAAGGAAATGATTGTTGAGCTTTGCAACGAGGCGGAGCGCTATATGGTAGACTTTATGATGACTGTAAGCGAAGACAATATCGACCGCGGCGTTGAGGGCACGCTCATAAATTACTATTGGGGTCCGTTTATTATGTGCAACAATATTCGTGCCGTTGCAGGCGGAGTCGGCGAATATATTGCGCAGGATAGCGACGGAGCTGTCACACCGCAACCAATACAGGATGCGGGCGCTCATTGACGAAAGGAGTAAAAATGAAAAAATATGCGGCGCTGTTGCTGGCAGTAATGCTGGCGATAACGTTTGCCGGATGTGCAAACAGAGGTATAACAAGAAATGTAAAACGAGAGATAGGGGAAAGCGATGAATATTCGCGCCTTGAAATTATAAGTGCTATGAGCACAGTTGAAACGCATTTCAGAATGTTTTTTGAAGGTTGTGAATTAAAAACGCTCAGATACGATGAAGCTCTTTCAAAAGAAGAGTCAAAAGAATGGGCGCAACAGTACAATTCCGAGGAAGCGATAATACTTTATTCGGATTTTTACGTTACACCGTCGGGTGGTGACGGAAGTTTGAATACCGATTATACATACAAAAATTGGAATTGGATACTGACGAAAGACAGTCTCGGAATATGGGTTTTACAGACTTGGGGCTACTGATTTTTAAGTGAATAACGAAGCGTCTGAGCAGATATGTGGTAAAAAAACATGAAAAAACATATATATTGCGTTATCAGACGCTTTTTATGTAAAAAGGCTTGACAATTTTGTCAAATTGGTGTATATTATTTGACAATGGCTTAATATATATAATAATATTCGAGGTAATGTAGTTTATGAAATGGACAGGACTTAACGAACTGAGAGAAAAGTATTTATCCTTTTTTGAATCGAAGGGACATTTGAGAATGAAGAGCTTTCCGCTCGTTCCCCTCAACGACAAATCCCTTCTTCTGATAAACGCAGGTATGGCGCCGCTCAAGCCTTATTTCAAGGGTGAAGCCGAGCCGCCGTGCCACCGTGTAACAACCTGCCAAAAGTGCATCCGTACACCTGATATTGAGCGCGTAGGCAAAACGGCTCGTCACGGTACGTATTTCGAGATGCTTGGCAACTTCTCCTTTGGCGATTACTTCAAGCACGAAGCTACAGCTTGGGCTTGGGAGTTTATCACAAAGACATTGGAAATTCCTGCTGACAAGCTTTACGTTTCCGTATATCTTGAAGATGACGAAGCATACGACATTTGGACGAAGGAAATCGGCGTTGCTCCTGACCATATGGTTCGCCTTGGCAAGGAAGATAACTTCTGGGAGCATGGCGCAGGTCCCTGCGGTCCTTGCTCCGAGATATATTTTGACCGCGGACCCGAAAAGGGATGCGGCTCGCCTGATTGCAAGGTAGGCTGTGACTGCGACAGATTCGTTGAATTCTGGAATCTCGTTTTCACACAGTTCGACAACGACGGTAATAATAATTATACGAGACTTGAAAAGTCCAATATCGATACAGGTATGGGACTTGAGCGTCTTGCTTGCATTATGCAGGGTGTTGACAACCTTTTCGAGGTCGATACAGTTCAGAATATAATGAAGCATATTTCCCGTGTCGCAAACGTGGAATACGGCGCAGATAAGAAGACTGACATCAGCCTTCGTGTAATTACAGACCATATCAGAAGCACGACTTTCATGGTCGGTGACGGTATTCTTCCGTCCAACGAGGGCAGAGGATACGTTCTTCGCCGCCTTCTTCGCCGTGCAGCTCGTCATGGCAGACTCCTTGGTATAAAGGGCGTTTTCCTCAGCGAGATCTGTGACACGGTTATAAATGAAAACTTGAGCGAGTATTCCGAGCTTGCTGAAAAGCGCGAGTTTATCAAGAAGGTCATCCTTAACGAAGAGGAGCGCTTCAACGATACTATTGACGCAGGTCTTGCAATGCTCAACGGATTTATCGAAGAAACAGCCAAAACTGACGACAAGGTTCTTGACGGCGAGCTTGCATTCAAGCTTTACGATACTTACGGATTCCCACTTGACCTTACTGTTGATATTCTCTCTGAACGCGGTATAAGCGTTGATGAAAAGCGCTTTGACGAGCT
Organism: Oscillospiraceae bacterium; assembly: GCA_015067075.1. Classification (GTDB taxonomy): domain Bacteria; phylum Bacillota; class Clostridia; order Oscillospirales; family SIG530; genus SIG530. The sequence continues at coordinate 20,236 of SVND01000010.1, read as the reverse complement.
TATGCAGGAACAGCGTGCACGCGCGAGAGCGGCAAGAAACGCAGATGACAGCGCATGGAAGGTAAAGGGCGACGCATTCAAGGATGCGGCGGCAACCGAGTTTACGGGATATGCCGAAAATGAGAGCGAAGCTGAAATTATGGCAATCGCTGTTGACGGCGAGCTTACAGATGCGGCGGCAGAAGGTCAGAGCTGTGTAGTAGTTTTGAATAAAACTCCGTTTTACGGTGAAGGCGGCGGTCAGATAGGTGATATCGGTTCTATCAAGTCGGAAAGCGCTTCTCTTACCGTAACCGATACGAAAAAGACTGCAACGGGTGTTTATCTTCACCATGTTACGGTTGACGTCGGCATGATCCGTGTCGGAGACAAGGTAAATGCGGCTATAAATGCTGAAAGACGTGACGCGATCAGACGTAACCACAGTGCGGCACACCTTCTCCAGTCTGCACTCAGAAAGGTTCTCGGCAATCATATCGAGCAGGCTGGCTCTTACGTTGACGAGCACAGAGTCCGTTTTGACTTTACTCATTTTTCAGCTATGACAGCTCAGGAGCTTGCAGAAACGGAAAGCATCGTAAACGCTGAAATACTCAAAGGCTTGGCTGTTGAAACTCTTGTAACTGACATTGCCAGCGCAAAGGCGATGGGCGCAACCGCACTTTTCGGTGAAAAGTACGGAGACACCGTCCGCGTCGTTAAGATGGGCGATTTCTCTGCGGAGCTTTGCGGAGGTACGCATATAGATAATACAGCAAAGCTTGGTCTTTTCAAGCTCGTTTCCGAAAGCTCCGTTGCTTCCGGTGTTCGCAGAATAGAAGGTATTACGGGACTTAATGTTCTTGATTATATCCATAAAAATGCCGAGCTCATGGAGCAGACGGCATCTGCCCTTAAGGCACAGAACGTAAATGACATTGCAACGCGCGCAAACGCTGTAATGGCTGAGCTTAAGGCGACGGCTAAGACTGTTGACGAGCTTAACAAGAAGCTTGCACAAAGCGGTATCGATGAAATAGTTAAAAACGCAAAAGAAATTGGCGGTTTGACAGTTGTTGCAACCGAGCTTTCGGGTGTTGATGCCGATACACTCAGAATGACAGCGGAGCTTATCAGAGATAAAAATGAAAATTCTGTCGTAGTTCTTGCTTGTCCTGCTGACGGCAAGGTGCTTTGGGCTGCTTGTTGTGGCAAGGCTGCCGTGGCGAAGGGAGCTCATGCAGGCAATATCATTCGTGAAGCTGCAAAGATCACCGGCGGTGGCGGCGGCGGCAGACCTGACAGCGCAAGCGCAGGCGGACGTGATGCAAGCAAGATAGCGCAGGCTATTGATGCTGTCTTTGCCGCAATAGAAAAAATATAAATTTCAAGACATAAAGCTCGTTTCTTTTTGAGATGGGTTTTATGTCTTTGCTTTTTTTGAACTGTTTTATGAAGGAAAGTCAAAATGGACATCAGAAATATTAAAATAAAAACAAAGCTTGTCAAAAAGCCTGTCAAGCTTTTACATATAACGGACCAGCATATAACGGGTGCATACGAAACGGAAGATGAGCTTGTAAAAAGCGAAGCCGTGCGCCGTGAGGCTGTTTTTGCTCACATTCATCAGCTTGCAGAGCGTTGCTTTGAGCGCCTTTTGGATATTGGCGAAAAAGGCGATTTTGACGGAGTTGTTTTGACAGGCGATATTATAGATTTTCCGTCAAAATATAATATTGATTACTTGGCGAAAAAGATGAAGGAATTTAAAAAGCCCATTGCTTACGCCATTGGAAATCATGATTGGTGTTATGCTACCGAAAAGTCATGCGATGCAACGAGAGATATACATTTTCCTGAAATCGAAAGCGCTATCGAGCGAAGTGTGCGTATGCATGCAATTGATATAGCGGGTGTCACCGTCGCAACCTTCGATAACACTGCTTATAGAGTAAAGCCTGAGCAAACGGAGTTTTTGCGCGAGCAGATCGCATTGGGAAAACCGCTTATTGCGGCGTTTCATTGTCCTATGGCTGTGGATACGATAATTGAGCCGACAACGAAGATATGGAAGCGCCCATCTCTTATGAATCTGCCCCGTGAAATTGCTGAAAAATACAACATTCCCCATACAGTAGCTGACGAACCGACGGCGGAGTTTTGCCGTCTTTTGGGCGAAAGCGAGAATGTTATCGGCATTTTGGCAGGGGACGTACATTTTAATAATATCGGCACGTTTGGCAACGGTAAAACTCAAGTTGTTTCAGCTATCGGTGTATGGGATTTTGCATCGGCTGTAACGCTTGTACCTGAGGAGGCGTAATTATGAATATAACAGAGTATACATTTGAGACACATCTTATTGATAAGCCCGTAAAGCTTTTACACATTACAGATCAGCATATAACGGGTGCTGATGAAACTGACGACGATCACGCAAGAGCGGAGGCTGAACGCCGTGAGCCTGTGTTTTATCAGGAGCCTCTGCAAGCGGAGCGTAATTTTGAAAAGCTTATTGCTTTTGCGGAGGAAAATGAATTTGACGGAATAATTTTTACAGGTGACATCATTGATTTTCCGTCGAAATACAATATGAAATACCTTGCAAAAAAGCTGAAAGATCTAAAAATACCCTACGCATTTGCAATAGGAAATCACGATTGGTGCTATGCTGACGAGCCGCCGCGTGAGCCGACAAAGGTTTTGCATTTTCCTGAAATCGAGCAGGAGATAGGTGTAAATTTGAGAATGGACACCTTTGAAATTGCAGGTATAACGGTTGCGACCTTTGATAATTCGCTTTTCCGTGTCAAAGACTATCAGACGGAATTTTTAAAAAAGGAAATAGAAAAAGGGAAGCCTTTGATCGCGGCTTTTCACCATCCCATAGCGACTGAAAGCGTTATGGAATGCACAATTAAACATTGGGGACGTCCTGTAATGATGGCTGTGCCCGAAGAAAAGGCGCAGGAATACAAAATACCTTATGCTACTGCCGATGAACCGACAGCTGAATTTTGTAAGCTGCTTGCGGAAAGCGACAATGTTATCGGTGTTTTTGTAGGCGATATTCATTGCAGTCATATATGCTCGTTTGGCAACAACAAGTTCCAGATCGTATCGGATATCGGTGTTTGGGGATGTGCAACGGCTGTGACGTTAATTCCAAAAAAAGCGTAAGGAGAATATAAATTGAAAATCAGAGAATTGACTTTGAAGACGAGTCTTGTAAAAAAGCCTGTAAAGCTTTTACACCTTACAGATCAACATATAACGGGAGCTGATGAAAGCGACGATGACCATGCAAGGTCGGAAGCAGAGCGCCGCAAGCCCGTGTTTTATCAGGAGCCTTTGCAGGCGGAAAAACGCTTTGAACAGTTTTTGAACTACGCTGAGGAAAATGATTTTGACGGAATCGTTATGACGGGTGATATTATTGATTTTCCGTCAAAATACAATTTGAAGTTTATTTCCGAAAAGCTCGGATCTTTAAAGATTCCCTTCGCATATGCTGTTGGAAACCACGATTGGTGCTATGCCGACGAGCGTGCCTGCGAAGACACGAAAGCGATACATTTTCCCGAAATCGAACAAGCTGTTGGAAGAAATATGCGTATGGATGCCATTGAGATCGGTGGTATTATAATCGCTACCTTTGACAATGCTCTTTATAAAATGAAGCCCGAGCAGACAGAGTTTTTGCGCAAGCAGATAGAAACGGGCAAGCCTGTTATCGCTGCTTTTCATGTACCAATGGCTGTTGATACAATAATTGAACCAACGGTTAAAGTGTGGGGAAAAACATACTTAATGAACGTGTCTGAAGAGCTTGCGAAGAAATATAACTGTATATATACGATTGCAGATGCACCGACAGCGGAGTTTTGCAGGCTTTTAGCAGAAAGCGAAAATGTGATAGGTGTTTTTGCAGGTCACGTACATTTGAATGACTGCGGAGAATTTGGAAACGGCAAAACGCAGATAGTCTCTCATATCGGTGTTTGTGATTTTGCAACGGCGGTAACGTTTTTACCGATGTAATGAAAGGATAATTAAATGTATATTTTAGGTTTAGATGTAGGAACAACACAGGTAAAAGCGGCTGTATGTGATATAAACGGCGAGCTTATGGGAAGTGCCGCTGTTGAGTATTCCCTTGCTACAGGTAAAAACGGCGAAGCTGAGCAGGACTGCAGAGATTGGTACGATGCATCGGTTAAAGCTATTTGTGTTGCTGTGAAGGATATCGACCGTTCTAAGGTGAAGGCGATATCGTTGTCAACACAAGGCGGAAGCACGGCGATGCTTGACGAGAATTTTGACCCCGTTCGCCCTGTCATGACTTGGATGGACAGTCGAGCGCAAAGCGAAGCGTTGGAAGCGGAAGAGTTCTTCGGCAAGGATTATCTTTACAATATGAGCGGATGGCGCAAAAACGCTTGCTTCGACCCAGCAAAGCTTTTGTGGATGAGAAGAAATGAGCCTGAATTGTTTGCGAAAACAAAATGGTTTTTGAATACACACGATTACGTTGTATACAGACTTTGCGGAGTGTTGGCTTGCGATTATTCAAACTCCGCAATGCGCCAGATATTCGATGTAAAAACGCTTTCATATGACAAAAAGGTTCTTGAATTTTTAGAAATATCGGAGGATAAGCTTCCGAAGCTTGTACCGTCGGGTGTAAAGCTCGGAAACTTGACAGCACAGGCTTGCGCAGATACAGGGCTGACGCCTGAAACAGAGCTTTACAGCGGTGCTCACGATCAGTATGCGGCGGCTGTCGGATGCGGCGCGATGAAAAACGGCGATATGCTTTTGGCTACGGGCACGTCGTGGGTTATCAACGCCATATGCGATAAAATGCTTTTTTCATCAGCATATATCGCACCGGGCATTCACGTAGAAAAGGGAATATACGGTGCTATTGCATCTATTGGCGGTGCAGGCAAGGCTGTTCAGTGGTATAAGGACACGATGCTTTCCGATGTATCCTTCAAGGAAGCGGATTTGGAAGCGGAAAAGAGAGCAGAAAGTGCTAAAAAGGTTTGCTTCTATCCGTTTTTTAACGGAATTCCGTTCCCTGTACAGCGCCCCGACGTTAAAACTACGGTGTTGGGTTTGGAGCTTCACAATGACCGCTTTGACGTAATGCGTGCGGCGATGGAGGGGGCGTGCTTTACCATCAAAAATGCACTTAATTCTTATATTGGTGCAGGATTTGCGCCAAAGTCACTTATCATGTCGGGCGGCGCGGCAAAAAGTCCTATCTGGCGTCAGATAGCCGCTTCAATTATGGATGTTCCTGTTGAAATAGTTGCAAATGCCGACGCGTGCTCCGTGGGTGCGGCTATAATGGCAGGCGTTTCATCCGGAATGTTAGAAAGCTATGAAGCGGCGGGAGAAAAATTCAACAAGCATACTGCTGTAGAAGCTGACAGCGAGCTCGTGAAGTTATATAAAGAAAAAGAACAGATTTGGATGAAAGGCTATCAAATGCTTAAAAACAGCTGATTTAGGGGGCATAATCATGCTTAGGGACGTACTTGTTACAGTATACACTACAAACGGCGAAGAATTGGCACTCATATTAAAAGAAAGAAAGCTTGTATACGAGGACGTAAGATTGACTTTTGAAGATTTAAAGCTTTCTTTAACGGCGATTTTTACACCTATTTGCGCAGTTTCACTTAAATTTCCACGCATTTTTTCAAAAAACGTTAAAGTGCTTTCCGACGCATGGGAGCGTTCGTACGCTGAAATGGGCTGGAAAAACGCGGAGCAGATGTGTGATATGCCATGGTATTTTTTAGCTAACGATGGTGAAAAAACATACGCATACGGCGTAGAGGTCCAGCCCAATGCCATGTGCTCGTGGCGTTTACACGAGGAGCACGTTGAGCTTTATGTGGATCTTCGAAGCGGTAAAAATCCTTTGATGCTTGCAGGCCGCACAATAGATGCTTGCACAGTTTTGGCTAAAACGTATACGGGTGATACGTTTGATGCAATGAAGGATTTTTGTACACTCATGTGTCCGTCCCCCCGTTTGCCGAAAGAGGTAATCTATGGTGGCAACGATTGGTATTGCGATTACGGCAATAACAACGGTGAAAAAATGCTGAAAATGACAAGAAAGCTCGTTAAATGCGTGCCCGAAAATGCCCCGAAGCCGTATATGATAATTGACGAAGGCTGGGAAATAAACAAAAATGCCTACCCTGGCTTTATAGGCGGACCGTGGCGCGGAAATAAGAAGTTCGGTGATATAAAGCTTTTTGCTGAAAAGCTGGAGGAGCTTGGTGTAAAGCCGGGCATTTGGATACGTCCGTTGCAGGCGTACCGTGTTCTACCCGAAAGCTGTTATCTTCATTTTTCCGAAAGGGAAGAGGATAGCTTTCTCGATCCATCTGTCGATGAAGTGATCAAATATATTAAAAATGAAGTGAAATATCTCAAGGATTGCGGATTTAAGCTTATTAAGACAGATTTTCTTACCTTTGATATATGTCACAAATGGGGCTTTGAAATGGCTGACGGCTTTGCACAAACGGCTGATTTTTGCGATAAGAGCAGAACAACTGCTGAAATTGTTCTTGCCCTTCACCGAGCCATAAGAGAAGCGGCGGGCGATGATGTTTATATTCTTGGCTGTAACGCCCTTAATCATCTTTGTGCAGGGATTTTTGAGCTTCAGCGAATCGGCGATGATGTAAGTGGGCTTGAGTGGGACAGAACTGTTCGCATGGGTGCAAACACGTTGACGTACAGATTGGCTCAGGATGAAGCGTTTTTCGCTGCTGATGCCGATTGCGTTCCTATTACATCAAAAATTCCATGGGCTTTGACTGAAAAGTGGATGTCACTCGTCGCGAAGAGCGGAACCGTACTTTTTGTTTCACTTAGCGATGACGTCGCCTTTGATGAAAAGGTTGAAAATGCCGTTAAAAAAGCGTTTAAAGCTGTGATAGAAAATGATAAGAGCTTTCGTCCCCTTGACTGGATGACACCGCATTATCGAAAAATAAAAGACAGCTTCGGATATGATACAGTCTGTGCGCTGTCTGAAAAATGGTACACAAGCCAAGGTGAGGTTTCTTTCTCTTGGAATGACGAAAATATATAAATATTATTACAAAAAACGCTTGCTTTTTTTATAATAATAGGGTATAATAAGACTTAATACAAAGGCAATGAAAAAGAGAGTAGCTTTGCTGAATATATGCGTAAAGAGAGTGACGGCCTGAGGCTGAAAGCAGTCATCGCATACAGCGTTGTGAAGTTCACTTTGGAGCTGCATATCCGAAGCACGGCTCAGGATATGACGAATGAAGCACGTTATAGCTTCGCCGAAGGTGTTGCGCAAAAAGCGCAAAAGCTGGGTGGTACCGCGGAATGACAAGGCTCTTTCGTCCCATGTATTGGATGAACGAGCCTTTTATTTTACATGAGCCGCAAAAACGGCGGAAGAAAGGATGAAAAACTCAATGAGAGAGAAACTCAACCAGATTGGGCAGCAGGCACAGCTTGCCCTTGAACAGGCAAAGGTTAACGAGGATATTGAGGCTGTTCGCGTTAAATATCTCGGCAAAAAAGGTGAACTGACGGCTGTGCTTCGCGGAATGGGCGCATTGTCCGCAGAGGAGCGTCCGCTTATAGGACAGCTTGCAAATGAAATACGCGAAGGTATTGAAAAGCTGATCGAAACGAAAAAGACGGCTATCGCGGCTGAAATGCTTACGAAAAAGCTTGCGGAAGAAAAGCTTGACGTTACAATGCCGGGTAAAGTAAATGCACTTGGCTATAAGCATCCTCTTACGATAGTACAGGAAGAAATCGAAGATATTTTCCTTACAATGGGCTTTAATATTGCGGAGGGCCCCGAAGTAGAGCTTGATTATTATAACTTTGAAGCTCTTAACGTGCCGAAAAACCATCCTGCACGCGACGTTCAGGATACGTTCTATATTGATGATAACATCGTTTTGCGTACACAGACCTCTCCCGTTCAGATCCGTGTTATGGAGAAGCAAAAACCGCCCATAAGAGTTATTGCTCCCGGCCGTGTTTACAGAAGTGATGCACTCGATGCAACTCACTCTCCGCTTTTCCATCAGATAGAAGGTCTTGTCGTAGATAAGGGGATTACAATGTCCGACCTTAAGGGTACGCTTGATATTTTTGCAAAGCGTCTTTACGGCGAGGACTCTGTCACACGCTTCCGCCCCCATCATTTCCCGTTTACGGAGCCGTCTGCTGAAATGGACGTTATGTGCTTTAACTGTCACGGAGCAGGATGCAGACTTTGCAAGGGCGAGGGCTGGATCGAAATTCTCGGATGCGGCATGGTACATCCTAAGGTGCTTGAAACTTGCGGCGTTGACCCGAAGGAATACAGCGGTTTTGCTTTCGGTGTAGGTCTTGAACGTGTTGTTATGCGTCGCTTCGGTATTAAAGATATACGCTTGTTCTATGAAAACGATATGCGTTTTCTCAGCCAGTTTTAATCGTGGAAGGGAGAGATAAAAATGGATTTATCATTGAGATGGCTTAAAGATTATGTTGATATAGACGTTCCTGTAAAGGAATATTGCGACCGTATGACGATGTCTGGCTCAAAGGTTGAAGGCTATACGGATCTGGGCGCTGAAATATCCCGTGTTGTAGTCGGTCACGTTGTTGAAATTGAAAGACATCCCGACAGTGACCATTTGTTCATTTGTCAGGTAGACGTCGGCGTTGGAGAGCCCGTACAGATAGTAACGGGTGCACAGAACGTAAACAAAGGCGATTGGGTTCCTGCGGCGCTTGATAATTCAACGCTTCCGGGCGGAATCAAGATCAAAAAAGGCAAGCTTCGCGGCGTTGTTTCCAACGGTATGCTTTGCTCTCTTGGCGAGCTTGGCCTTACACTCGGCGATTTCCCCTATGCGATAGAGGACGGTATTTTCATTCTTCAAAAGGAATGTGATTGCCAGCAGCTCGTACCGGGTGCTGACATTAAGCAGTTTATCGGATTTGATGATAACGTTGTTGAATTTGAAATTACGCCCAACAGACCTGACTGCCTTTCCGTTGTTGGCCTTGCAAGAGAAACTGCGGCTACCTTCGATTTGCCCGCAAAGCTTCCCGAACCGCAGATTGAAAAGGAAACAGGCGATATAAATGAACATTTGAAGATCACCGTTTCTGCTCCCGATCTTTGTCCGCGTTATACGGCAAAGATGATAAAGAACGTAAAGATCGCGCCGTCACCGCTGTGGCTTCGTCGCCGTCTTTCCGCGGCAGGCGTTCGTCCCATAAATAATATCGTTGATATAACCAATTTCGTTATGCTCGAATACGGTCAGCCTATGCACGCTTTTGACTATTCATACATCAGCGGCGGTAAGATCGATGTTCGCCGTGCAGGCGAGGGTGAAAAGATGTTCACTCTTGATGATGAGGAAAGAAATCTTGATCCTTCAATGCTTGTTATTGCTGACGGCGAAAAAGCTGTCGCCGTTGCAGGCGTTATGGGAGGTCAAAACAGCATGATTTTGGATACGACAGATACTATCGTTTTCGAGTCTGCCAATTTCTCAGGTGTTTCCGTCCGTCTTACATCTAAAAAGCTCGGTCTTCGTACAGAGGCATCCTCAAGATTTGAAAAGGGACTTGATCCTGCACAGACTTATGACGCTGTTATGCGTGCTTGCCAGCTTGTTGAAATGCTTGGTGCAGGCGAGGTCGTGGGCGGAATGATCGACGTTGACAATTCCTGCAAGAATAAGACTGTTATAAAGCTTGAGCCTGAAAGAATCAATGCATTTTTAGGAACGGATATCCCCGAAGCTGATATGCGTAAATCTCTTACATCACTGTATTTTGAGCTTGACGGCGATGATATTACAGTGCCTACCTTCCGTGCGGACGTTGAAACGTTTGCCGATATTGCAGAAGAGGTTGCCCGTATTTACGGTTACGATAAGATAGCTATGACGGTTTTCAGAGGTGAAAGCTCTCATGGTCAGCTTACAGACAGACAGCGTTTTAAACGCAAGATCGACTCCGTAATGCTTGCTTGCGGATATTCTGAAATTTTCACATATTCATTTATCTCTCCCAAGTATTACGATAATATTGCCTTGGCGAGCGACGATGTACGCCGCAAGAGCGTTACTATCCTCAACCCCCTTGGCGAAGATACAAGCGTTATGCGCACGACCATGCTTCCGTCAATCATGGAAAGTGTGGCAAGAAACTATAATTTCAGAAACGCCCAGGCAAAGCTTTATGAGATAGGTAAGATATACCTCCCCGATGAAGATGCATCTAAGCTTCCTGAGGAAAGAAAAATAATTTCCGTTGCATCCTACGGCAATACTGATTTCTTTGCAGTAAAGGGTGTTATCGAAGAGCTTGTAGCGGCGCTCAATGTTAAAGAGCTTGAATTCTCCGCTGTAACTGACGACGCTTCATTCCATCCCGGCCGTTGCGCGAAAGTAACTTGCGACGGAGTTGAGGTTGGTATCATTGGTCAGGTCCATCCGCTTGTATGCAATAATTACGGACTTGAAGGCGTTGAGGTTTTTGCCGCAATGCTTGACTTTGAGCTGATCTTTGCAAACAAAGCGGAAGAAAAGACGTATGTACCTCTTCCGAAATATCCCGCTGTAACACGTGATATTGCCCTTATCTGCGACGATGAAGTTCCTGTAGCGGAGCTTGCAAAGGCAATCAAGAAGGGTGCGGGTCAGTATCTTGAAAACCTTCAGCTGTTCGACGTTTACCGAGGCGCACAGGTTGGCGAAGGCAAGAAGAGCGTTGCTTATTCCTTTGCACTTCGTGCATCGGACAGAACGCTTGAAGATAGCGAGATCGAAAATATAATGAATAAAATAATGAAAAACCTTGAAAAAGACACAGGAGCGAAATTGAGAGGAATTTAATGGAGGTGTACCGTATGCCGTTTAATAACACAGCGAAATGGATTTGGGCAGTAAATGATCCTTTTAATGCAGGTGAAAAATTCCACAGTGGAGTTCAGACCTGCCGTTTCAGAAAGAAGTTTGAAGCGTACCAAGGAACGAAAATGACCGTGCATATCTCCGCAGACAGCAGATACACCCTGTACATTAACGGAATAAGAGTGACTGCAGGTCCTGCAAAGGGCGACGTTGCTCATCAGTTTTACGATAGTATTGACGTTACTCAATATCTTAAAACGGGTGAAAACGTAATAGCCGTTTCCGTAATCAACTATTCATCCATTTTCCCGACGTATTCGGGAATTACAGTTCCTGTTTCTATTATGACGGCAACCCCTGCATTTATAGCTGAGTGTGACGTTACAGATGCAAACGGTGAAAAACGCAGCTTTTTCACCGATGCATCGTGGCTGGCAAAGATAGATACTGCCATATCCTATGCGCAGTATTCAGAGCCTTCAACTATAACCGATCCCTGCCTTACCATTGATATGTCAAAATATCCGAAGGGTTGGACGACGGGAGAGGATACTCCTCTTGGATGGGAAAATGCAAGAGAGATCGATTTTGGATATACTCCCGAGTGTATTATGGACTCTTGCGTCCCGTTCAGACTTATTCCGAGAATGATTCCGTTTATGCGCGAGGTTTACGAAAACGATGCAAGCTTTGAGCGTTCCGAGGATTTTTCTCAATCGGAAATAGATACACTTCTTTTAAAGGGCGGAAATGTTACCGTCGGAGAAAAACGTACAGTTTCCTTTGTTGTTAAATGCGCAAGGGAACAGACAGCGTATCCGCAAATATCCTTCAAGGACGGCAAAAATGCAGTTATAACCGCATTTTACCGTGAGGATGATTTTACTCCTGACAGACCTGCGGGACGATATGACAAGATTATCGCCGATGGTAGAGTTCATGTTTTTGAGCCTGAAAACTTCCGCACGTTCAGATATGTAAGAATTGTTATTGAAACTGCTGACGAGCCGATTACTTTGACAGGTTTGCGTTTCAGATTTGTTTCATATCCATATAATAAAAAAGCGAAGTTTGCATCTTCCGAGAAGGAGCTTGAAAGACTTTTTGACATTTCATTCAGAACGCTTCAGCTTTGTTCCCATGAAACCTTTGAGGATTGCCCCTATTACGAGCAGCTTCAATATGCAGGCGACACGAACGTTACATCCTTGCTTGCAGGTTATATGACGGGTGATTGGAGGCTTACAAAGCAGTCGCTGTGGCAGTTTTATTGGTCGCAAGACAATGAGGGCTTCCCACAAAGCCGTTATCCAACGAGAGTGCCGCAAAAGATAATCTCTTGGGCGCTTCTTTGGGTAATTACTGCATATGATTACTATATGCATACAGGAGACAAGGAAACGATAACGGGCATTGCAAGTGGCTTGAAGCGTTGTCTTGAATGGTTTTACAAGTATTTAGGAAACCGTGATCTTCTTTGCAATCTTCCTTATTGGAAGGTCGTTGACTGGGTAGACGGTTGGGTAGGCGGTGCACCGGACGGTGCAATCGGCGGTACTACTGCTCTTATTTCGGCACAATATGCAGTGGCACTTCAAAAGACCGCCGAGCTTTTGTCCTACATTGGCGATAATGCAAAAGTGAACGAATATAACGCAGTAGCGGCTAAAATTGTAAATGCTATCAACGCTTATTGTTTTGATGATGAGCGTGGATATTACAAAAACTCTCCCGATCTTCCTGCAATTTCAGACAGCGTCAACGCATGGGCGATACTTGCAGGATGCGTAAGCGGAGAGAAGGCAAAAGATATCGCATCACGTATGCTTACAGACGATACTATCCAGCATGCAACGATATACGGACGCTTTTACGTGCTTCGTGGCGCAGCAAAGGCTGGTGCTTATGAAGACCTTTCCGTGCTTTTGAAGCCGTGGCTCAATTTGTCCAAGCTTGATATTACAGCTTGGCCTGAAAGCGAATTTTTTATCAGAAGTATGTGTCACGCTTGGGGCGGTGCACCTGCACACGAGCTTTTGGCAGAGGTTCTCGGCGTAAAACCGACGAAACCGGGATTTACTGAGGTTACAATTTCACCTAATCCTTGCGGTCTTGTTTTTGCTGAAGGTATAGTACCGACACCTTACGGAGATATATCGGTACAGTGGATGCAGGATGAAACAGGTCTTAAGCTCCACGTCGATGCACCGAAGGACGTAAAGGTTATATGCAAATGAGGTAATGCTATGTATAGCAAAGATAATGTAAAATGCTGTGAGGTGTGCGCTTTTGCGACGAATATGTCTACGCAAAGCGATCAGCTCTGTGTGAAAAAAGGGCCTGTAAGCGCTGATTACTGCTGTAGCTCTTTTAAATACGATGCAACTCGCCGCAAACCCAAAAAGAAAGCTGAATTGCAAAAATTCAGCAGTGAGGACTTTAAATTGTAAAAAATACAGAGTAGGCTCGTAATGAACCTACTCTGCGTTTTTATTTGTGGGAAAGCTCAATCAGAAATGTTGCAGCCGAGGCAATAAGCAAAAGACTTATTGCCAAAGCAAACGGTGGGAAGTATTCGATGCTGAACATAAGCGGCATAAACGATGTAACAATGGCAAGGAGATTTAGTGCGATTGCTATAAAGCTTATAAACGTTTTTTTTGAAAAAAGTGAAATAAGGATGACAACTAAAAGTAAACAAGAAAGCAAAGCTGTTAAAAACGGACCGAAATTTGCGTATCCAAAGGGGATCAAGCTGAAATACGAATACACATATTTAACTCTTTCGCTTTCGGGCGAGGGGAGAAAGTAGAGTACAGCGCCTAAAGGAAGTGCTTCGAAAATTAAAGCAACAGATGTCAGCGTAAAGCGCGCTATTTTAAAAACACCTTTATTTTTCATCGTTTTCACTCTGTTTTTTAGCCGATTTCTTTGACTTTTTAAGAGAAAGTCGGATTATAACGACAATGACAACGATTATTATCGCTATTGTTACAAGGAAGGGGAACATAGCGACAAAAGCAAGCAGTAAAAATTCACCTACGCTTTTTAATGCTTCCCAAGAGTCTGAAAGCTGCTGAGTGAGCTTATCGCCTAATGTCAAAGCAGGCTCTTGTGTCTTATCAGTATACTGATATACCTCGTTTATTCTCAAATTTATTGTAGCGTAGTTTACAAGTGAATCGTACTTTTTAAGCGTGCCGGTCAAGGATTCTATCTGGTATCTTACATCGGAAAGAGCCTTTTCCAAAACGATGATGGAGTCCATATCCTCGGCTTTTTCAAGCAGAGCAAGATAACGCTCTTCCTGTATTTTAAGCGTTTCAAGGCGAGCTTCCTTATCGTAATAATCTTCGGTAATGTCATCACCTGTGGTGTTGCTTGACAAAATATTGCCGAAATCGGACGCACCTGCCATAAAGGCTTCAAAGGAGTCGGAAGGAATACGAAGGGAGAAATACGCATAGCGTGTGCCGTATTTATTGCCTGTTTCAATTCCTCGAAGCTCTGAGGTTTGAATATAGCCGTTAAATTCAGCGCATCTTTGACGGACAAGCTCAACTGTAGCATCGAAATCCAAAGCTTCAATGCTCGTATTGTTGGTAATTATCAGCTTTCGGTCGGGTGCAAGAACGGTGCTGTTGCTTGTAATTTCTTTGTAGCCGTCGTCGTAGCCGTAATCAGGCATAACTTCCATTTTATCATATTCAGGTGAAGAGCCTGCGTTCATGTCGTCAAAGGATGAAGAAGGTCTGCTTGACGCACCGCAAGCACTGAGGGAAATGATAAGGATAATTACGGTAATGGCTAAAATAGATTTAAATACGCTTTTTTTCATAATAAAACCTCCGTTTATTTGTTGTATATTTGACGTTGAAAGGTAAAAAAAGTTCCGTAATTTGTATAAAAAATGCCGAGAACGCAAAAAATCCGTGCTCGGCAATAGTTTTAGTCGTTAGTTTTCTTTTTTCTGTAGGTTATAAATTTGTTGAGAACGTATTGGAAAGCCGCAACGATAAAAACGGAAACGAATTTTACGGCGATAAAGTTTATATCAAGCCCTTCAGGTACAGAAACCGGCGCTTCGATAAGGGTAATGCCGAAAAATTCAACAGCTTGCTTGTATCCAAACCAAATACCGCCTAAAACGAGAATAACATTGGAAAGGAGCATTCCTAAAATACCGACACCATAAAACTTCAGCGCGCGCTGTAAAAGCTTGTCAGTTTGGCGGAAATTATAAAACGTATTGAGGAAAAAGCTTAAAGTAATTCCCGAAACAACGCCTATTACGTTTGCAATGAGCGCATTAACGCCAATGTGTGTTAAAACTATCGTAAGGATAAAATCGAGTCCTGCGCTTGTACCGCCAATAAGACCGTAAAGGAAAATTTCACGCAAAATAGGACGTTTTTCAAAAAGCTCTTTTATCTTTCGTATCATTTTTATTTCCTTCCGTGTTTATAATATAATTGTATTATATACGATTTATCATAAAAAATCAAGTATAAATTATATATTATGCGGCAGACATCTTGTCAAGCTCTTTTTTTAATTGTGAAATGATCTTTTTTTCAAGCCTTGATATGTATGATTGGGAAATTCCCATAAGGTCGGCGACCTGCTTTTGTGTAAGTTCTTTATATCCGCAAAGCCCAAATCTCATTTTAATTATTTCGCTTTCGCGCTCATCAAGGTGAGATATTGCATCAAATAAAAGCTTGTATTCAGTTTCGCGTTCAATTCGAGAGTGCACGATATCGCTGTCTGTACCGAGAATATCTGAAAGCAACAGCTCGTTGCCGTCCCAATCCACGTTTAAAGGCTCGTCGATGGAAATCTCACCTTTCATTTGCGTTGTTTTACGAAGATACATAAGTATTTCGTTTTCAATACAGCGAGAAGCATATGTGGCGAGCTTTATGTTTTTTGCAATATCGTATGTATTAATTGCTTTAATGAGTCCTATCGTACCAATGGAAATAAGATCTTCAATATTGACATTACTGCTTTCAAATTTTTTTGCAATATAAACAACTAAACGTAAGTTGTGTTCAATTATTTCACGCCGTGCATCGGGATTTTTTTCTTGTAGCTCGATAAGACAACGTGCCTCTTCTTCTGCGGATAAGGGGGCAGGAAGGACGTCGGGACCGTTTATATAAAAAACGTCATTATCTTTAAATCCAAGTAATTTTCGTATTTGTTCGGCATATACACGAATGTGACTTTTAAATATAGTTGCGTCTAAAAACATATCAAGTTTTCCTTTCGAAGCCAATCAAGGCATTGTATTTTTTGTCCGAGGACAGTGTTTGCTCTGTAATACCAATTTCAGCGAAAATTTCATGGCCGTCAAGAAGAATGCGGTCGGGGCGAAAACAGTACATCAGCGATGTGCCGCTGACAGTTTTATAAGGGATGGCTGAAAAGCGTAGCATATACTCATCGCTTGTGTCACCGCTGCCCGAAATAAAAGCAACGAATTTATCGCTGATAATAGTGAAAACAGCTTGCTTTTCCGCGACAATAACGGGAAGCGAAGAAACGCTGTGCGTCAGACTGTTACCTGTGTCGTGTAAAGCATAAAGAGTACAGCTTTTTCCGTTAAAGGTAATGTGTAAGCTGTGTACACGTCCTTTGCTTTTTGAAATTACAAAGTAAGATATGCGTAATAAAATGTATGTAATTATGGAAACGGAAAGCAAAAGCGGCAATGAAATATTAAAATAGGGAACACCGTTTCGTATTTTAATAAAATTTGCACCTGCGCTGAAAAGATAAACTGCAAAAACAGCGCCGCCGAAAGCGAAAGAAACGGCATAAAAAATTAAAATGTTTTTAATAAATGACCGTAAGCTGTGTAGTTTAAACGAAATTATAACAATTAAAAATGAAAAAATGAGCTTTAAAAAGGTAAGCTTTAAAAAATCAAATTCAGGGAAAAAAGTGATAACTGAATAAACGGCGCCGAAAAGCGAACCTAAAAAAATTCTGATTTTTTTTCTTTCTCCAATTATATGTGAGCAAACAGCTAATATAACACAGTTGATAATGAGGTTTACGATGAAAAGAACGTCTGCATAAATGGTCTGCATCATTATAACCGCCTATCTTGTGTTAATGTGGAAATATAGTATACCATATAATGTGTAAAGCATATGTCGATTTTGAGGCAAAAAAAGCATCGAATTTTTGTTTTTTGTAAAAAATATGGGAAAAATCTATTGAAATTTAAGATTAAATCATGTATAATATATTAAAATGAAATTATATAGCAAAAGGAGCTTTTTTCATGAAAGCAAGACCTTATCTTATTTTAGCAGGTTTAATTTTAATATTTGTTTTACTTATATTTGCACTTGTCGCTGTTGAAAGAGGAACGAGCACACCGAATCCGACACCTACACCTGTCGCGACTCCGACGGAAGCTGTAACACCTACAGACGTGCCCGCAACGCCGACGGATGTACCTGCAACACCCACAGACGTGCCTGCAACGCCAACACCTGTTGAGGTTGCAACGCCGACACAAGTGCCGACAGAAACTCCGACGGAAACGCCTGCTGTAACGGAAACACCTGCTCCTGACGAGCCTACGGGTACGCCGAGCGTTGAATCTGCCCTTACACATGATGCGGAAGCTGAAAATGCAATTTTGCTTAATATCAACGGCGAAAGAGCAAAGCTCGGAAAAGGCGAGATATCACGAAGTGAAGGCCTTGATAAAATAGCCGCCGCATATGCTGACGCGCTTTATGAAGGCGGCGTTGATTTCAGAGCTAATACCGATTTTATGACGCTTCCAAACGGCGAAAGAGTTTCCTCTCTCATGAAGACGACAGGCTATACGGGCAAGGCATCAGGCTTTACTTACAGCGTTTGGTACAGCAATTACGCTGACTCTGAAACGGTGCTCACGACTCTTTCAAACAAAGCGGCAAAGTCCCAAGGACAGTATATCACTAAATACGTTGACAGCGATAGATCGAAAATAGGTATTGCCGCTGCAACGCACGAGCACGGTGACGGCTCAAGATTTGCAATAATTATTCTTGTGGGTGTAAACTAAAAAAATTCCTTGTTCTTGTGAGATATTATTATCATTAAAACAATCCCCCTAAAGTAGTCTTAAACTTTAGGGGGATTATAAATTTTTCTTAAAACATATTTTTCTTTTTAAGAACGATTGCACATATTACAGTTGCTATAATGGCGATACCTAAAGGCACGTACCATAAACCGAGGATAGGCGAGCCTTGCAGGGGAAGCGGTGTATTCATGCCGTAAAAGCTGAACACGATAGTGGGCACAGCCATAATTATGGTAATGGAAGCCAAAACACGCATGACGATGTTAAGGTTATTTGAAATAACGGAGGCAAAAGCATCCATCGTACCTGAAAGAATTCCCGAATAGATAGTCGCCATCTCAATAGCCTGCTTAATTTCGACGATAACGTCCTCAAGCAGGTCAGCATCCTCTTCGTCCAAGGGAATGTAACGGCTGCGCTGTATTTTGTTGAGCGTTACTTCAACGGCTTTAAGGGAAGTGGAAAAGTAAACAAGGGATTTTACCATTTCCAAAAGCTGAATAAGCTCCTTGTTTTTCATTGCTTTATAAAGCTGCTTTTCAACGTAGGTGGAAAGCTTGTCGATCTGACGAAGGTAAGCCAGGTACTTACCTGAAGCTTTTAAAAGCAACATGAGCAAAAAGTGCATCTGGCGCGACGTTTCGACGTTTTTTACGATACCGTCGGAAAATTCTTTGATGAGCGCGTGCTCACGGGAGGCGACGGTGATGAAAAAATCATGGGCAATGATAACGCCCATAGGAAGTGTGCTGTAGGTCGTGTTACCGGTCTGACTGCTTTGTGCAATGGGAATGTCGAAGATGATAAGCGTTTGACCTTCATCAGATTCGATACGGGAAACTTCTTCCTCGTCAAGACCTGATTTGATAAAACCGCCGTCGATCTTCAGCTCATCTGTAAGCAGTGACATTTCGCTTTCGGTAGGTGAAACCACGTTGATCCAACAGCCGCTTTCATAAGTATCGATAGGTGCGATTCTACCGTTTACTGTTTTGAAAAAGCTGATCACAGGCATCTGCTCCTTTCAGCAGGACGCCTGCACTGTAAGCCGTCCTGCGTTATAAAATTTTGATTTCTTGCCGGTTAAGGCAAAATTTCCTCCATAATCGAGGCCCAGCAGGGTCAGGACTCACAAAGATCCAACTCCTTTCAAAAATTCATACTTTTAAACACTCTTGCATACAATATAAGAGCGAATAAGTATACTTTGATATTATACCTTATTTGTCGTATATTTGCAAGAGTTTTTTTTCAGAAAGGAAAATGTATATGATAAGTGGAGCTGGAAACCGCGCAGGCGGATACGAAAGAAATTACGGCACGAGGAAATTCCGAATTTCTCCCTTTGCATCGGAGCAGATGGAAGCAAAAGAGAAAGATAAAAATGAAGAGATCGAAATGCCGTACGTTGCGGAAAATGAAAGGGAAGACGTAAAAAACGATGAGGGAGATTACGAGCCCATGTATCCGCTGGAGCAGATCATACCCGTAATTCCGCAAACAGCACCGAAAGAGGAAGAAAAGCCTATGGTGCAGGAGCGAGAGGAAGTGAAAAGTGAGCTTTGGCTCATGGAAAAGCTGGGAGCACTTGCGCAAGAGAAAAGAGCGGAGCGCGCGCTGGGCGCAAAGGGAATTGGCGCGTTCGGCAAATTTACGGCAAGTGAATGTATGCGCGATTATACAATGGCTGATTTTTTGTCGGAAAAAGGCAAGGAAACGAGTGTGTACGTGCGATTTGCGCCAATGTTCCAATCGCGAGGCGGTGCAGATACGGCGCGCGATGTGCGAATGATGGAAATAAAGCTTGACACAAAAGACGGTATCTATGATATTTTAGCTTTAAGCACACCTGTGTTTTTCATAAGAGACGGTGAAAAGCTGACGGAGCTTGTGCACGCCATGTCGCCGTCCGGCAAAAACGGTATACGTGACAGCGAACGTCTTATGGCTCTTGCGGCAGATACGCCTGAAATGACACAGGCACTCATGCGGCTTTATTCAAACGAAGGAACGCAAAAAAGTTATATCAAAATGAACGGATATACACCGAATACATATGTTTGGGTAAATGGTGATGGCATGGTGCATTATGCAAGGTATGTGATAGAGCCGCGTGCAGGATACGAGAGCATTTCCGCAGAGGATGCTCAGTTTTACGCAGGGCAAGACCCCGATATAGCAATGCGTGAGCTGACGACACACCTTGAAAATGGGA
>SVND01000009.1 GCA_015067075.1 Oscillospiraceae bacterium | reverse complement strand
GTGAGCCTGTTATCGGCACAAAGGATTGGACACTTATCTCTGTCACATTTACAGCTCCCGCAGACCCAGATGCTATCGTTATACTTAACTGCGGCGTTTTCGGAACGATGAGCGGTACAGCATGGTTTGACGGTATTGCTCTCGTTGAGGGCGGTGAGCCTGTTAAGGATTATGAAACGCTTGTTCGCGCAAGCGTTGGCACAGACACACCCGACACTCCTGATACCCCCGTAGCTCCGACGCTCAACGGTGAGCCTTCTGCATGGGCAAAGGAAGAGATAATCAAGGCTCTTGAAGCTGACCTCGTTCCCGCTCACGTTAACAGCAACTACACAACAGATATCACAAGAAGCGATTTCTGCGATCTTATCATCAAGATGATCGAGAAAAAGAGCGGCAAAGCTATCGCTGACGTGATCGCAGGCTACGCAGATGCAAAGTCTGACGTATCCTTCCCCGATACAGATAGCGCAAACGTAATCGCAGCAGCAAAGCTTGGCATCGTAAACGGACGCAGCAGCGGTGCATTTGATCCCACGGCAAACATTACGAGACAGGAAGCAGCAAAGATGCTTGCACTTGCGGCAAAGGTACTTGGCGCTGACATCACAGCAAGCGAAGTAGCATTTGCAGACGCAGACGATATCTATGCATGGGCTAAGGAATACATTTACTATGTAAATACGATCGGTGTAATGAACGGCACAAGCACGACAACACCTCCCAACTTCAGTCCCCTTCGCACATACACAAGAGAACAGTCTATCCTTACGGTATATAGACTTTTCAATGCTCTGTAAGAAGTAGGGGATGTTCTTTGAACGTCCGTATGGCGAACACAGTTCCCCGCTACAAAATACAGACCAAACATACCACATCGGTAGGGACGTTCTTTGAACGCCTGCATGGCGAACGCAGTTCGCCGCTACAAATCAAATTAAACAACAACGGGCAGAGAGAAATTTCTGCCTGTTGGTAAAATAATGAGCATGAAAACAATTGCGAAATTTTCTTGAAAAATCATGTAAAATTTGTGCTTTTGTAATATGACATAAAGTGTGGTATAATAAAGAAACCTTAAAAAAGGAGAAAAGTTATGAAAAAAATATTATCTGTTTTAATGGCAGTAATTTTAATGGCAACTATGTTCTCTTTCACAAGCGTTTCCGCTGAAACGAAAAATCTTCTTCCCGTAACGGAAGAAAACTTCGTTGATAACGGATGCGGTGCATGGATTCCGTCAGTTGTAGCTGCTGATATGCTCGGTCAGAGCGGCGGTATTTACAGAAGCGGAAACGATGTCGAAGGTATAACCCTTGACACGGAAAACGTAAAATACGGAAAGTATTCCTTTAAGTTTGAACGCGGTGAATCGGAAAATTCCGAGGTGAATTTCCCCCTTGCTATCGGTTATCTCACACCAGGTAAGACATATACCTTCCAGGCATATGTAAAAACAAATAAGGTTCTTTCCGCGGCATCCGGTGCATTCGTCGGTGTTGAAAATAAAGCGGTCGTTCCTGAATACAGACTTGTAAACGACGGCGCAAGCAGCGAGCCTGTTATCGGTACCAAGGATTGGACTCTTATCTCCGTTACATTTACAGCTCCCGACGATCCCGAAAATATCGCTATACTTAAATGCGGTGTTTACGGTGCTGTAAGCGGAACGGCTTGGTTTGACGGCCTTGCACTCGTTGAGGGCGGTGAGCCTGTTAAGGAGTACGAAACGCTTGTTCGCGCAAACGATGGCACAGATACACCGGCAGACCCCACACCTGCACCTACGGATGCGCCTGTCGATGATAAAGATAGAACCGGAAAAAACCTCATCGTCATGGATGAAGAGTCGGCCACAACTATTCATAAAGCCGCAGGCTCTTGGCTTTACATTCCGTCCTCTCCTAATTTCCAATACCAAACACCCTGTATGGGTAGCTGGATCGACAGCCCGAATGAACAAGAAATTGGTTTCCCCTCTGAATATATAAATTTTGACACGGAAACAGTTAAATTTGGATCAAGATCCATTATGCTCAAAATTCCCAGCAAGACTGAAAGACACATCAGAGCGTTTGTAGCTCTCCCGGGTGATAATTTCGAAGCAGGAAAGACATATACAGTCCAAGGATATGTTAAGACCAATAAGATACTTGGAGATATAGGTGCATCAGTCAGCGTAGAAGTAAAAAATCAAGATCATGTTAACCTCGAAGCAAATGTAGTTACAGACATTGTTCTTACAGGTACAAAGGATTGGACGCTTGTTTCTTCTACGTTTACAATGCCTGAGAGTGATGAAGAACTCCTTGTAACGATCAACTGTCAGATCTGGGCGTGTATGTCCGGTACAGCGTGGTTTGACGGCCTTGCAGTTGTTGAAGGCGACAAGCCTGTTGCCGATTACACAAGCCTTGCTCCCATCGAAGCACCTTCTGCAGAACCCACACCTGCTCCTGTAGCTCCTACACTTAACGGCGAGCCTTCTGCATGGGCAAAGGAAGAGATCCTTAAAGCTCTCGAAGCAGACCTCGTTCCCGAACACGTTAACAGCAATTACACAACGGATATCACAAGAAGCGATTTCTGCGATCTTATCATCAAGATGATCGAAAAGAAGAGCGGCAAAGCTATCGCTGACGTAATCGCAGGCTATGCAGATGCAAAGGCAGACGTATCCTTCCCCGACACAGATAGCGCAAACGTGATTGCAGCAGCAAAGCTCGGCATCGTAAACGGCAGATCCAGCGGTGCATTCGATCCCACAGCAAACATTACACGTCAGGAAGCTGCGAAGATGCTTGCACTTGCGGCAAAGGTACTTGGTGCTGACATCACAGCAAGCGAAGTAGCATTTGCAGACGCAGACGATATCTATGCATGGGCAAAGGAATTTATTTACTATGTAAATACGATCGGTGTAATGAACGGCACAAGCACGACAACACCTCCCAACTTCAGCCCCCTTCGCACATATACAAGAGAACAGTCTATCCTTACGGTCTACAGACTTTTCAATGCTCTGTAATAAGAGAATAATGCTTTTTGCGTAAATAGTACGCATTTCTCCTGCAAAAGCTGTCACTTCGGTGACAGCTTTTGTTTTGCAACTAAAGTAGGGACGAACTTTGTTCGTCCGTGGCGTTCACATACAAGCTTTGCTCATTTACGCCCATACTGGAAGGTATCCGCTGGTAAGGAAAATCACAGCGCCGCTTACGGCTGTTTTATCAGCAAAAAAGTCTTCGTGCGGAGCATTTATCCCCGACGCTCAACAAATAATGTGAAATGGAAGAAAATTTGCAGAGCAAATAATAGGAGAGAACAAGTTTGAAGTGAAAAACAATTAAAAAACCAACAAAATAAGCTTTAAAATTACATCAAAAACTACCTATCATATCTTACCGACGAAGTAAAAAGCACTTTTTCATAAACGTGAGGCGGAAAATTTGAAACAAGTTAAATGATGAAAAAGTCGTTTTGATGGGAGGGATTCTAAATGGGAGGAAAATGAGCTTCGCTCATTCGGAATCGAAACCTCTTGCCCCTTACGGCTTCTTTTGCCTATTTCTTCTCCGCAGAAGAAATAGGCGTATAACACAATAAAGCAATAAAATAATATCAAAGCAAAAAAGCTATCGTAGACACCTCATCCGTCAGCTAAAGCTGACACCTTCTCCTCAAGGGGAAGGCTCTTTCTACGAGTTGATTTTTGGACAGGTGAGACATCTCTGTCTGAGAACCGCCCTCTCGTCACAGCATATGGCGATATTATCTCTCCATCAGTCTTTTTGCCTTCGGCAAAAATCCAGCTCCCTCCCAAAGGGAGCCGCAGTCGCTATGCTTTCGAATGAGGAAAATCACAGCAAGGTTTATGGCTGTTTTATCAATAAAAAACTCTTGCGTTATATGGCGTTATGCCCAATATGATCTTTGCTATTTTTTCTTTACATATGACAAAAAACTCTTGCTAACGCTATTGTAATATGCTAAAATAATATAATAAAACCTTTTAAGGATGGACAGATGAAAAAAGTTAATTTATATACAGACGGTGCTTGCTCGGGAAATCCCGGTCCGGGCGGCTGGGGCGTTATACTTGAATACGGCACAGCGCAAAAAGAGCTGTCGGGCGGTGAAGCAAACACAACCAACAACAGAATGGAGCTAACCGCGGCGATAACGGGGCTTGAAGCACTTAAAGAGCCTTGCGAGGTAACGCTTTATACCGACTCGAAATACGTTGCTGACGGAATTGACAAAGGCTGGGCTTTGTCTTGGAAAAGACGGGGCTGGAAAAAGGCTGACAACAAGCCTGCTCTTAACCCAGACCTTTGGGAAAGGCTTTTGACGCTTTTGGAAAAGCATAGCGTAAAGATCGTTTGGGTAAAAGGACACGACGGCCACGAATACAACGAGCGATGCGACAAGCTTGCTGTAGCGGCGGCAGAAAAGTATAAATAACTGTATAAAAATGCCAAATTGCGTTATAATCAAGCTGTACAAGTGAGATTGGAGCGATTTGGATGAGATTTATAAAAATATCCGTAATTACAGCATTCGTAATATGTGTAATGCTTGGGCTTTGCGCGGAAGGCATGAGCCGTGAAAACGATGGGATCCGCAAAAACGCATTGCGCCTTCACGTGAAGGCAAATTCCGACACAAAAGCTGACCAGCAGCTTAAGCTTGCCGTACGCGATGCCATACTTGCGCAGGCAGGCGAAGCTTTTTCGACTGCCACAACGAAGGAACAGGCAAAGCTGATATGCGAGGAAAGCCTTGAAAAAATCGAGGCGATAGCTGAAAATGAGATGCGCAAGCGGGGATACAGCTACAGCGCCCATGCGCAAATAAGCGATAAATTTTTTACAACGAAGGATTACGGCGAGTTTACCTTTCCAGCAGGCGTTTATACAGCGCTGACGGTGGAGCTTGGAAGCGGAGAGGGACAAAATTGGTGGTGCGTGCTGTTTCCGCCGCTTTGTCTGACTGACGGCGTTTTCAGCGAGGAGGAAAGCGAAAAACTTTATGATGCAGGGTTTTCTGAAAAGGATATAACGGTAATTACGGAAAAAAAGACGGAATATGAAATCAAATTCAAGATAGTTGAGATCTGGGAACAAATAAAGGAGTGGCTATGCTTCAACTGATAACAGGCGGAGCTCGTACAGGTAAGGCGCATCGTATGTATGCGGAAATTGCGGAAACGGTGAGAAAAGGGGAAAAGGACGTTTTCCTCATCGTACCCGAGCAGTTTACCTTTGAGACGGAAAAGACAATTTTAAAAATGCTTTCCAACAGCCTTGCGGCGAGGGTAAACGTGATGAGCTTTAAATCCCTTGCCGCGTTCGTGCGCCGTCAGATGGGAAGCAGAGGGGGAAGGTATATTGACGGCGGTGCGCGCCTTCTCATAATGGAGCTTGCGGTGGAAAGCGTTTCCGATATGCTCAATATCTACAGCAGACCTGCAAAACGCCCTGCTTTTTTGAAAAAGCTTATCAATGCGGTGGATGAGCTCAAGCGCGGCGGCGTAAGCGAGCTTATGCTTGAAAAGGCTACGAAGATGATGGAAAGCGGCTCTGTGCGAGATAAGCTTTCTGAGCTTGCACTTATATATGCAAGCTACAATGCGCTTTTGGCGGAGAGCTTTGCTGACGGTGCTGACGAGCTTTTACAGCTTGCCGATGCACTTTGTCAGGCGCGTTTATTTGAAAACGCCCACATTTATTTCCACGGATTTACGGGATTTACAGCCGTTGAGCTTAAAGTAATAGAGCAGCTCATGGTTGATTGTGAAAAAATGACGGTGACGCTGACGATGAAGGAAGGCGCACAAAGCCGTATCTTCTCGGAATGCGAGATAACGTGCGCAAGGCTTAAAAAAATGGCAGAAAGCAACGGCGTAAAGCAACTGCCGCAGATACATCTTGATACTGTTTACGGCATGGAAAGCGAAGGAATGCGTTTTCTTGAAAAAAATATTTTCGCCTGCGGCAAGGAAACGTCGCAGGGCGATGGAATACATATTTATACGGCGTCGTCGCCTTACAATGAATGTGAATATGCGGCGATGAACATTTTGCGCCTTTGCAGAGAGGAAAAATGTAAATTCAGCGATGCTGTGCTTATTGCACGAAGTCCTGACGAGTATGCAGCCATAGCGCAGGAGGTATTTGCACGCCACGGTATTCCCGTGTTTACGGATATGAGAACGGCGGTGCTGTCAAAGCCTATAATGCTTCTCGTTTTTTCTGCCCTTGATATTGTTTCGGGCGGATGGGAAACGGAGGATATTTTTCGTTATCTTAAATGCGGTCTCGTTGACGAGGTGTCGGATGACGTTGACCTTTTGGAAATGTATGCGACAACATGGCGCATAAAAGGAAAGCGCTGGACGAGTGAAGAGGATTGGGTGCTCAGCCCAAACGGATACAGAAGATTTGACGATGACGAACAAACGGCACAAAAGCTTAAACGGATAAACGATGTCCGCAGACGCGTGGTAAAGCCGCTCATGTTGCTTGAAAAAGCTGTCAGCGGAGAAATGACGGCGACGAATATTTCAAAGGCAATTACAGGTTTTTTAGCGGAAATAGGAGCGCCGCAAAGGATAAAGATGATTTGCGACGGCTTTACACGACAGGGCGAGCTTGCTCTTGCAGAGGAGTACCGTCAGCTTTGGGAAACGTTTACCGCGGCTTTGTCGCAAACGGTGTATATACTTAAGGATGCGCCAATGACGGTGCAAAGTTATAAGGAGCTTTTGAAGCTTGTTATATCGGAATATGACATTGGACGTATTCCGCTTCTTTCCGATGCCGTTTTTTTGGCGGCGGCTGACAGGTCGCGCTTGCACGAGGCGAAATATGTGTTTTTACTCGGCTTTAACGATGGAAGCTTTCCAAAAGCGCCGTCTACGGATAATATTTTAGGTGACGATGAAAAAAAGGTGCTTGAGGAATGCGGAATAACCATTTCTAAAAACAGCGTCCGTATGCTCACCGACGAGGAATATTACGTCTATATGTGTCTTACAGCGCCCTCGAAGGAGCTGTTTATATGTGATTCGGCGGCAGGAATGGATGGAAAGCCGTGCCGACCGTCCTATGTGCTTGCGCAAATAAAGGAAATGTTTCCGAAACTGAAAAAGGACAGCTTTAAGACGTCGGATGCCGCATATGCCGAGAGCGTTGCATCGGCTTTCGATGCGCTCGGAAAGGAAACGGACGAGAACAAACGGCGCGCCATATTTGATTGTATCGCACGGACGGAAAGCGGAAAACAAAGGCTGGGCAAATACATGACAGCGCTTGAGTTTGAAAAGCATAGTACGGATATAAGCGAGCGGACGGTGCTTGCGCTTTACGGAAAGCGGATAAATATGTCTGCGACGAACTCGGACACGCTGGCGAAATGTAAATTCAGATATTTATGTCAATACGGCTTGCGCTTGACGCCGCTTCCGTCGGGCGGATTTTCTGCACCTGACAGCGGCACGTTCGTTCATTCCGTGCTCCAGCATTTCACAGAGATAATAGTTGAAAAGGGCTTTGAGTTTGACGATGAAGAACTGAAAAGTATAATAGATGCGCTTGTTGAAGGGGAGCTTAACAGAATTACAAGAGGCGAAAAAACGCAGACGGCGAGATTTTTGCACCTTTTTGAAAGGCTTAAGGATAGTATTTATCTCGTTTGCAAAAACATTTGCGATGAGCTTAAGGCAGGGGAATTTGTGCCTGACAGGGCGGAGCTTGCCGTTGGCGACGGAAGCGGAGACACTGTTGAGGCAGTTGAAATAAGAGCCGGCGACGGTGTTACGTTGCGCCTTGTGGGAAGAATAGACCGTGTGGATAAGTACGAAAAGGACGGTCAGGTGTATATCCGTGTTGTGGATTATAAAACGGGACCAAAGACGTTCAGTCTTTCCGAGATATACAACGGACTTGATATGCAGCTTCCTCTTTATCTTTTTTCCCTTTGGAAAAACGGAGGAAAGCTTTATAACAATGCTGAATGTGTGCCTGCGGCGGCTGTATATATGCCTGCCACGGCACCGACCGTGTCGGCTGATATGGAGGCGAAAAGCCACGAAGCGGAGATAGTGAAAAAGCTGAACGAAGGAATGAAGCGAAGCGGAATTTTGCTTGATGACGTGCAGATAGTGCGCGCGATGTCAGGCGAGCTTGACAAAACGTATATTGCTGTGCAGGTGGATAAGGAAGGCGGATTAAAAGCGAATAAGGAGGTCACTTTGTCCACCATGGAGCAGATGGGTAAGCTGAAAAAGCATATTGAAAAGGCACTTTCAGCTATCGGCAGAGAGCTTTTGAGCGGAAAGGCGGAAATAAAGCCTCTGGGAGGAGAAGATGCGTGCAAGTATTGCGATATGCGAGCGATATGCAGATATGATAAAAAACAGCATGGCTACAGGCGCAAGCTGAAAGTTGATGATTTTTGGGAGGCAATAGCGGATGAGTAAGGTTTATACCTTTTGCAGTGATGCATATGATGAAGCGCTGATAGAAAGCAAGCTCGAAAAGGCTTTTGATGAGCTCGGTGTGTGGACGGAGCTTACGGCTGATAAAAGGGTCTTGATAAAGCCGAACCTTGTGCTGGCGAGAAAGCCTGAGCTTGCTGTAACGACGCATCCTGCAGTTGTCTGTGCTATTGCAAAATGCCTGAAAAAGCACGGTGTAAACGATATAACTGTGGCAGACAGCGCAGGCGGTCTTTATACGGCACAGGCGCTGAAAAGCATATACACGGCGGCGGGCTACAGGGAGCTTGAGGGCGTTTTGATGCTCAATTACGATACGGGCTTTGCGGAAAAAACGGCAAAGGGTGAGCTTTGCAAAAGCTTTAACCTTATAAATCCTGTTTTAAAAGCGGACTATATTATCAATGCTCCGAAGCTTAAAACTCATACTATGACGATGCTTTCCAATGGTGTGAAAAATCTTTTCGGAACTATTCCGGGACTTCAAAAGCCCGAGCTTCATTATAAATATCCCAATATCGAGGATTTTTCAAAAATGCTTGTGGAACTGTCAGCAACTGTTGCACCGAGCGTAACGGTGGTGGATGCAATAGACGCGATGGAGGGTAACGGTCCGAATTCGGGAACGAAGCGCCATGTGGGAGCGGTTTTGGTGTCGAAAAATATGTATGCGGCAGACTATGTGGCGGCAAAATATATCGGACTTGATACGGATCAGGTGCAGACTGTAAAAATATCAGGGCAGATGGGACTTTTCAATGCGGATGAATGTGAACTTATGGGCGAGCCTCTTCCGAAACTTGACAGACCTTTCTTACTGCCCGACACAAGAAAGCTTGACTTTCTGGATAAGCTTCCGAGGTTTATGAGAAAGCCTGCATCGGTGGTTATGAAGGCTGTGCTGAAATCAGTGCCGAGGATAGATAAGGAAAAATGCGTTGGCTGCGGCAGGTGTGCGGAAAGCTGTCCTGCCCATATAATCGAGATAAAGAATAAAAAAGCGTGTATCGGAGATAAAAGCAAATGTATTTCATGCTTTTGTTGCCATGAAATGTGCCCTGCTCATGCGGTCAAGATAAAACGCAGATTAGGGAAGATAAATTAAATGGAAAATGAATATACCTATACGTCGCCCGTGGGGGAGATAACTGTTTTTTGCAATGAAAAAGCGGTGACGGCTGTGCGGTTTGGCAAAGTCGCGGGTGAAAATGCTTGTGAAACTGATTTGATAAAACAGGTCGGAGCCTGGCTTACTGATTATTTTTCGGGAAAATCAACGCCCGTGAGCTTTCCTATTGCAGCGGCAGGTACGGATTTTCAAAAGCGGGTATGGTCTGCGCTTTTGGAAATTCCCTACGGCGAAACGCGTTCGTATTCGCAAATTGCAGAAAGGATAGGATGCAATGCGGCGGTGCGTGCCGTAGGACAAGCCTGCAATAAAAATCCCGTTGCCATCATAGTGCCGTGTCACAGAGTCGTGGGCAAAAGCGGAAAGCTCGTCGGCTATGGATATGGGACGGAAATAAAGAAATATCTTTTAGAACATGAGAGAAGGTGCGTTGCAAATGAATAAATACGATCTTATCGTTGTGGGACAAGGTCCGTGTGGAATAAGCTGTGCCATATACGTTAAAAGAGCGGGACTGAGCGTGGCTGTCATCGGCGCAGGCGTAGGCGCTTTGGAAAAAGCAGAGCGCGTGGAAAATTTCTACGGCGCGGCTGACAATCCCAGCGGCGCGGAGCTTGCGGCAAGGGGAGTTGCGCAGGCAAAGGAGCTTGGCGTTGACGTTATCTCGGCGCAGGTCACGTCTGTTTCAATGGATGCGCCGTTCGTTGTTAAAACGGATAAGGGCGAATTTACGGCTGACGCTGTGCTTTTGGCTACGGGAAAGGCGAGAAAAACGAGCAAAATTGAGGGTGTTGAGCGCCTTCGCGGAAGCGGAGTTTCCTTTTGCGCAGTTTGCGACGGATTTTTCTACAGAAAAAAGAGCATTGGTCTTATCGGCGCAGGCGCGTATGCGAGAGCTGAGCTTGAGGAACTTATGCATTTTACAAATGACATAACTGTTTTTACAAACGGTGAGCAGATCGAATGCGAATTTCCCGAGGATGTGAAAATAGTAGAAACGCCTATAGCGCAGATATGCGGCGAGGAAAGAGTTACAGCTGTGGAAACGACTGACGGCATAAAGTTTGAGGTAGCAGGCGTTTTTGTTGCGGAAGGTATGGCGAGCTCGTCGGATCTTGCTGAAAAGGCGGGAATAATGACGGAGGCAAGCAATATAATCGTCGATGAAAAATTCCAAACCAACGTGGAGGGGATCTATGCGGCAGGCGATTGCATAGGAGGACTTTTGCAAATATCCAAGGCTGTTTCAGACGGAGCACAGGCGGCGATGTCTATTATCCCAAGGCTGAGAGCGAGGAGATAAAAGTGAAAAAGGGAAGCAAAAACGGAAGAAATACAAAGGGCAAGATAGTTGCGGCGGCGTGGAAGCTTTTTTATGAGCAGGGCTACGATGATACGACTATTGAGGATATAGTTTTTGAATCGGAAACGTCAAAGGGCTCGTTTTATCATTATTTTGACGGCAAGGATGCGCTTTTAAGCTCTCTTTCATATCTTTTCGATGAAAAATATGAACAGCTTACGGAAACGCTTGACGATACGATGACTTGCTTTCAGCAGTTAATGTACCTTAACCGCGAGCTTTTCGGCATGATAGAAAGCAGTATTTCAGTCGATCTTCTTGCACGCCTTTATTCGTCACAGCTCATAACCAGCGGTGAGAAGCATCTGCTTGACCATCGCAGGGTTTACTATAAGCTTCTCAAAAAGATAACGGTCAAAGCTCAGGAAAACGGAGAAATAAAGAGCGAAATAACGGTAAACGAATTTGTAAAGGCGTATGCGCTTTGCGAAAGAGCGCTGATATACGATTGGTGCATTTGCAACGGTGAATATTCGCTGAAAAAATACGGTGAAACCATGATGCCCATGTTTTTGCAGGGATTTTTTAATGTAAAATAAAAAATATTTTTTTAAGATTATTTTTAATACTGATAAAAGTACAGCAATAAAATCCTTGATTATCAATAGGGAAATTAGATTTATACAGAATACAGTACAGAATTTATTCTATAATGTATTCTGTATTTCATTCTAATTAAAAGTATGGTATAATAACGAAAATTATTTCAATACGGAGGAATAAAAAATGAACGGTCAAACAATTAAGATACTGATTGCTATGATAATTTACATGGCAGTTGTTATCGTAATCGGCGTTGTTTGCGCAAAAAGGGCAAATAAAAGTTCAGAAAACTATTTTCTTGGCGGACGTTCACTCGGTCCGTGGGTAACGGCGATGAGTGCTGAAGCATCTGACATGAGCGGATGGCTTTTGATGGGACTTCCCGGTGTTGCATATTGGTGCGGCTTAGCTGATGCGGCGTGGACGGCTATCGGTCTTGCCGTCGGCACTTATTTCAACTGGCTTATCGTCTCAAAGAGACTTCGCAGATACAGCGTAAGAGCCAATAACTCCATAACTCTTCCCGAGTTTTTCTCAAACCGTTTCCGTGAAAAGAATAAGATAATCATGACCTTGGCGGCTGTATTTATACTTGTTTTCTTTACAGTTTACGCTTCCAGCTGTTTCGTAACGTGCGGCAAGCTTTTCTCCACCCTGTTTGGTGCACCTTATATTGCAATGATGATAATTGGCGCGATATTCGTTCTTTTGTATACCATTCTTGGAGGCTTCCTCGCAGAAAGCGTTTCCGACTTTATGCAGGCCATCGTTATGATCATAGCTCTTACAGTTATCGTTGCTATCGGTGTTGTTAAGGCAGGCGGCTTTGGTGCTATCATCGAAAATGCCAAGGCTATTCCCGGATTTTTGGAATTTTTCGGAATGGCAACTCCTGCTCTTGACGAGGCAGGCAAGCAGATCGTTGAAGCGGGTAAGCCTGTTTTCGCGGCACCCAGAGATTACGGCATTCTCAACGTATGCTCCATGCTTGCTTGGGGTCTTGGCTACTTCGGTATGCCTCAGGTTCTCCTTCGCTTCATGGCTATCCGCAAGGAAGGCGAACTTAAGGCTTCCAGAAGAATTGCTATGGTATGGGTCGTTATTTCCCTTGCAGTTGCCGTATTCATCGGTATCCTCGGCAGACAGCTCTTCCCCGTAGAGCATCTTACAGCTTCCTCTGCTGAAAACATCTTTATCACGTTGGCAACATCTTCGCTTCCTGCAATTTTGGCAGGCTTCGTAATGGCAGGTATCCTTGCCGCGACGATCAGCTCCTCTGACTCCTATCTTCTTATTGCGTCCTCTGCAGTAGCAAAGAATATTTTCCAGGGCGTTATAAAGAAAAAGGCAACGGATAAGCAGGTTATGTGGGTAACGAGAATTACTCTCCTTGTAATTGCATTGATCGCTATTCTCATCGCTCTTGATGAAAACAGCATTATATTCAAGGTCGTTTCCTTCGCATGGGCAGGCTTTGGCGCTACATTTGGACCTTTGATGATACTTTCACTTTTCTGGAAGCGCACAACTCAGGCAGGCGCTATCGCAGGTATGGTCGGAGGCGCAGGCATGGTCTTCCTTTGGAAGCTTGTTATCAGCAAGCTCGGCGGTGCATTCGCTATCTACGAGCTTCTTCCCGCATTTATTTTCTCCCTTATCTGCATCGTAGTTGTATCTCTTCTGACACCCAAGCCGTCTAAAGAGATAGAAGAAGACTTTGAAGCTGTTAAAAAAGGCATAGAAGCATAATTTAATTAAAATACAGACCTTGCTTTCTTCAAAAGAAAACAAGGTCTTTTTTTGTCATTTTTTTAATATTCGTTTTCGTTTTTTTCTGCATAAAATATTTAAGGCTTCATAAAGCAGAAAGGAAATGAAGAATGAAAAGATTTATAAAAACAGGAATTTTACTGATGTGCTTTTTTTGCGTCTGCCTTGCTCTTACTTCAGCGGTCTTCGCAGAGAGTGAGGCTTCAACTGAAAAACACGATTGGTATTTTAAGCCCTGCGAAAACGAAAAACAGCCGTCCATCGATCCCAAGGTGGATTTTCTCCGTAAATATGACGCTTTCTATGCAGGCAAGCCCGATGAAAAGGTGATATATCTCACCTTCGACGTTGGGTATGATAACGGTTATCTTGAAAGTATATTGGATACACTTAAAAAAGAAAACGTGCCTGCGGCGTTTTTTGTAACCGGTGCCGTTTTTAAAAACAGCACGGACGCTATAAGGCGTATGGCAAATGAAGGGCATCTCGTTTGCAATCATACGGATAAACATCCCGATATGTCGAAAATAACGGACAAGGCTCAGTTTGCAGCGGAGCTTGATTCGTTAAATGAGAAATATAAGGAAGCTACTGGCTGCGATATGCCGAAGTTTTACCGTCCTCCCATGGGATGCTATTCGGAGCAGTCGCTGAAATTTGCCAAGGAGTTGGGCTATAAAACGGTGTTTTGGAGCTTTGCTTACGTCGATTGGTACAACGATAAACAGCCTGCACCGCAGGAAGCAATAAAAAAGATAATGTCGCGCACACATCCCGGCATGGTGGCACTTTTGCATTCCACTTCGAAAACAAACGCGGAAATTTTACCGCAAATTATTGCAATGTGGCGCGAGCGTGGCTACAGCTTTGCAACTCTCAACGAGCTTTGCGCTACTGACTAAAGGGAGCTTGAAAGCTGACGGATAACTGTGCGAAAGCCGATGTATCTGCCGCCGCTCCAAAATCCTGCGGCTTTTATATCACATTTGCTGTCCTCGTCCAAAAATGCCTGCGCAATTTCAGCGTGGTTAAAATTGCCTGACGGGAGCTTGACAATAAGCTCCTTGCCAAATCTGAAGGCGATATTGTCAGCAACTGTCCGTGTTTTTGCAAGCGTGGTGGGCAAAGCGCAATTTGAAAAGTTCAATATAAGTCCGTGTTCTTTTACAACGGCTGAGCTTAAAAGCTCGTCGCCGCTGTATATTGCGGCAATGTGGCAAGCTTGCTCGGCTTTTTTTAGCTGTTTTATACGCATATCTTCAAAAATGCATTCGCTTTTGTCAGTGATAATATGTATTTGAGAAATGCTTTGCGATATATTGGCAAAAGATTTAAAATCTTCAGGACTGTTTGTAAAAATGCAGAGGGCAATGTCACTGCAATTATCGCACACACTGTTTATTATTTCGGGTAAAAACTGACGGTAAATGCTGTGTGCGGTAATTTTATTTATACCAAACTGATTTGCAAGCTCATGAAACGGGAAATCGCGCTCAAAGACGCATTTATTGCAGTTCAGCGATTTGAGCTTTGAAAAAAGACGAGCGCACGCACGGATATTGCGACGCTCGTTTTTGCTTTTATAAAGCTCGCATAAAATGAAATCTGTCTCTTTATAGCTTTGTTTTGTTAAAGTATAACCCTTAAGTAACGCGAAAAATCTGCGGATTCCGCTGAAAACAGGTGCATTTTTTGTTGAAACTATGGCAAACATATTTATTCTCCTTTTGACTTGTTTATTATTATAGTATAGTAAAAAACAGGTCAAAATATGACAAGGAATTATTTACCGATTGATTTTTTATTAAAATATGTTACAATATAGTTACAAGCTGCGCGGCGAATACGAAAGGAAGGAGCAAAATGAAAAAAATATTTATACTTTTTGCGTTGTTCGCGTTAATGCTTTGCATATCGACGCAGGCGGATGAAAAGGATGTGTCTGTTTGGGTGGATATGCAAAGGGTCGAAGGCGCATTTATTGAAAACGGCGTTACATATGTACCTATAAGAGCGTTTTACAATGCGTCAGGCGCTGAAAGTGTTGAATGGGACGGAGAAAAACGCGTTGCAACGGTTAAGCTGGAGGGTACTGAGATAAAGATTTTTGCCGACAAGGAATATATGTCGGCAAACGGAAGATACATTTTCCTTGGAAAGCCCGCTAAAAACGTGGACGGGCGAATGTGCGTGGCCATAAGATTGCTTGCAAAGACTGTCAATGGCGATGTCACTTGGGATGGCGAAAACAAGCGAGTTTATGTGGAAAGCGGCGGTGTGATGCTTTGCGGCGACAAGTTTTACGATGAAACGGACGTGCTTTGGCTTTCAAGGATAATTTATGCGGAAAGCAGAGGCGAGCCCTTTGAGGGGAAGCTTGCCGTGGGCTGCGTTGTGATGAACAGGGTTGAAAGCGATGAATTTCCTGACGACGTATACAGCGTCATTTTCGACAGGAAATACGGCGTCCAGTTTACGCCCACGTCGAACGGTACTATAAACAATACTCCGGATGAAAGCTGTGTCATAGCGGCAAAATTGTGTCTTGAAGGCGTCAGAGTGGCGGATGATGCGCTGTATTTTGTCAATGAGCGCATAGCGAAAAGCGCATGGGTCAGCCGGAACAGAGAAAAGGTGATGGAAATAGGAAATCACACTTTTTTTAACTGAAAAAAACAGCATTCCTTGCTTTTAAGGAATGCTGTTTGTCTTTTAAATATCTTTTTTGTTTGCGATCTTATAGCAAAGAGACATGAGACTGTCACCCATATGGACGTTTTCGACCTGCGCATTGGGAAACTCAAGGTGCAGATCCAGACCAGCAAAATTCCAAAACGCGTTTACACCGCAAGCCGTAAGTCTTGCAACTGTGGGACGTATTTCGGTTTTCGGTACTGTCAAAATTGCTATATCGGGCTTGTTTTCCTTGCAGAAGGCTTCGACTTGATCCATATGCTTTATGGTGAGCCCGGAAATGGATTCGCCTACGATTTCGCGGCGAATATCGAAAATGCCTGCAAGATGAACGCCGCGCTTTTTGAAATCGAAATGGTTTGCCAAAGCGTGACCGAGATTACCTGCACCGATCATTATGGCGGAATAATTGTTGCCGATGCCGAAGATAGCTCCTATCTCAGCGCGCAGGGATTCCACGTTGTAGCCATATCCCTTGCGGCCGAAATCGCCGAAGCAGTTGAGATCCTGTCTGATCTGCGAGGCGGTAAGCCCCATGCGGCGGCTAAGCTCAGTTGAAGAGACCTTGTCGATACCGTGGGCGGCAAGATCCGTAAGATATCTGTAGTAGCGGGGAAGGCGCTTTATGACTGCGATAGAAATGCTATCATTATTTTTCATAATAACTCCGTGCCGCGTTTACGGCGTAAAATTTTATTTGTTCATGGCTTTTATCATATTGATAAGGCCACCGTGGGTGAGAACGGCGCGTTCTCGCTCGGAAAGTGAAAGCTCAAGCTTGATAACGTCGCCCGTTGTGCTGTTTGTCATGGTACAGCTGTCGTTGTCCTTGACGGAAGAAAGAATACCGCTGAGTTCCAAACTGTCGCCGAGAGAAATGCGGTCGTAATCCTCTTCGTTTGCGAAGGTGAGAGGAATAATGCCTGAATTTATAAGGTTTGCCTTGTGAATTCTTGCGAAGGATTTTGCGATGACTGCGCGGATACCGAGCTGAAGGGGAGCGAGAGCGGCGTGTTCACGGGAAGAGCCTTGACCGTAATTTGAACCGCCGATTATAAAGCCGCCACCCCACTGCTTTGCGCGTTCGGGGAACTGCTCGTCGCAACGTGTGAAGCAGAAGTTTGCCATATACGGAACATTGGAGCGATAGGGCAAAAGCTTCGAGCCTGCAGGCATGATGTGGTCGGTGGTGATGTTGTCGCCGACCTTTAAAACTGCCTTATAGGAAAGATTTTCTGTGAGAGGAACGTTGAGGGGGAAGGGCTTAATGTTTGGACCGCGGACTATCTCAGCATCCGTGCCGTCGGGCGCCGGTGCAACGATAAGGTTATCGTTGATGTAAAAATGCTCGGGCATGGCGATGTCGGGGATGATAGCTGGGTCAGCCTCGGTGAAAACGCCTGCCAAAGCTGATGCTGCGGCAGTTTCGGGGCTTACAAGATAGACCTTTGCGCTTTGCGTACCGCTTCGACCTTCAAAGTTGCGGTTGAACGTGCGCAAGGAAACACCTTCGCTCTTGGGCGACTGTCCCATACCGATGCAAGGGCCGCAAGCGCATTCAATTATACGGGCGCCTGCATTTACCATGTCGGCAAGAGCACCGTTTTGTGCAAGCATGGAAAGCA
This sequence comes from Oscillospiraceae bacterium, assembly GCA_015067075.1. Lineage (GTDB taxonomy): Bacteria > Bacillota > Clostridia > Oscillospirales > SIG530 > SIG530. Next base: position 37,097 of record SVND01000009.1, on the reverse strand, counting down.
CCTGCTTTGAGCCGGGAGCGATAACGAGTGATACGTTGGGATGAACTGTCTTTCCCTTAAGTATCGCGGCGACCTTCATAAGGTCAAGATACGAAGAGTTTGTGCAAGAGCCGATGCATACCTGATCGATCTTGAGCGCACCTATTTCTGCAACGCTCTTTACAGCGTCGGGGCTGTGAGGACAAGCGGCGAGAGGACGGAGAGCAGAAAGGTCGATGGAATATTCCTCATCGTATACAGCATCCTCGTCGGAGCAGAGGGGAGTCCATACATCCTCGCGGCCTTGGGCGGCTAAAAATGCGCGTGTAACGTCGTCGGAGGGGAAGATCGAGGTCGTAGCGCCAAGCTCTGCGCCCATATTCGTTATGGTAGCGCGTTCAGGAACGGTAAGCGTTGACAAGGCTTCGCCGCTGTATTCGACTATTTTACCTACGCCGCCCTTGACGGTCATCAGGCGAAGGACCTCAAGGATAATATCCTTTGCGGAAACGCCCTTGGAAAGCTTGCCCCTAAGGTTAATGCGAACCATCTTCGGCATGGGAATGTTGTATGCACCGCCGCCCATTGCAACGGCGACGTCAAGACCGCCTGCGCCCATGGCGAGCATACCTATACCACCGCAGGTGGGAGTATGGCTGTCGGAGCCGATAAGCGTTTTGCCCGGCACGCCGAAGCGCTCAAGGTGGAGCTGATGGCAAATGCCGTTACCGGGACGTGAAAAATATACACCGTGGGTGTATGCGACGGTTTGCAGGTATTTGTGGTCGTCCGCGTTTTCAAAGCCTGATTGAAGTGTGTTATGATCTATGTAAGAAACGGAAAGCTCCGTTTTTACGCGCGGAATATCCATGGCTTCAAACTGAAGATAAGCCATTGTACCTGTGGCGTCCTGAGTAAGAGTCTGGTCTATGCGAAGCGAGACCTCGCTGCCTGCAGTCATCTCGCCTGCAATAAGATGGTTTTTTATGATTTTTTGTGCTATAGTTAAACCCATAATGCGCTCCATTCTTTAATAAAAGGGAAAAGTATAATTATATATTTATATATTATAAACGGAAAAACAGAAATTGTCAATCTTTTAATTTAAAAAATTATTATTTGCAATATAGCAACAGGAAAACCGTGTAAAATTTTAAGACAATTTATTCTTAATTTAAGACAATTTGTGTTTGATATTGACTTTGTTCGGCGCATACTGTAAAATATTTATATAGCAAAAGACTATTTTTACTTGAAAGGAATGGCGTAAATGAACAAAGAATCAATTAAAAGAAAAGTCAAAAATCTCATGTCACAAATGACATTAGATGAAAAGATAGAGATGCTGGAGGGGCTTGACTTCGGTCATATGCAGGGCGTTGAGCGCCTTGGAATACCTGATTTCAGACTCAGCGACGGTCCGCTGGGTGCGCAGGGGGCAACGGCGTTTCCTTCTGCAACTGCCATAGCGTCTTCCTTTGACCGCAAGCTGTCCTATGATTTCGGTAAAGCGCTGGGCAACGACAGCAGAGCAAAGGGATATCACTGCATTCTCGGCCCCGGTATGAATATTATCCGCACACCCTTGGCGGGCAGAAGCAGCGAATATTACAGCGAAGACCCATACCTTACGGCTGAAATGGCTGTTTCTACGATAAAGGGTGTGCAGTCCAAGGGAGTTTGGGCTTGCGCAAAGCATTTCGTTGCAAACAGCATGGAAAATTACCGTACGGCAACGATGTCTCTTGTAGATGAACGTACGCTCAGAGAAATATATATGCCCGCGTTTGAAGCTTCCGTAAAACGCGCAAAGGTTGCGACAGTTATGACGGCGTACAACGCGGTAAACGGTGAAAACTGCTCTCGAAATGAGTACATAATGAAAAACGTGCTTAAAAAAGAGTGGGGCTTTGACGGATTTGTAATGTCCGATTGGGGCGCAGGTCAGGGTGATCCCACATGGACGCTTATGCACGGACTTGACGTTGCAATGCCTGTTGGCGAAATGGGCAGACCTGACGTTGTGAGAAAGGCTATCGAGGAGGGTAAGGTAACTGTTGAGCGTGTGAACGAAGCTGTTTGCAGAATACTTACAAAGGCTGCGGAATACGGATTCCTTGACAATGCCGATATAAAGGCAGGTTATACTGTCGGCGGAAAGTTTGTTGACAAGATGTGCTATGAGATCGGCGCAAAGGGCACGGTTATGCTTAAAAATAACGGCATTTTACCGATCAAGGGCAAAAAGAAGATCGCCGTTATGGGTCCCAATGCATATCCGACGGAAAGCGGTATTTTGGGAAGCTCCCACGTGGATTGCAATCAGATATCCTTCTATGACGCTATTAAAAATGCGGCGGAGAATTGCGAGGTAACGCTCGTTGATGACCTTGTTGAAACTGCATACGAAACAACTGAATTTTACTATGACGATAACGGCACAAAGGTACAGGGACTTAAGGCATCCTACTATAGAACAGCTGAGTTTGACAAGGCTCCTGACGTTGTAAGAACTGACCGTTACCTCAATTGCGGTCATGCGTGGAGAAAAATCGACTGGCTCAAGCAGATACAGCCCGTTCAGAGATTGGGTGTAATCTGGGAGGGTATTTTTGCTCCCGAAAAGACGGATGTATATACTGTTATGAAACGCTCCAACGGCGGTATGCGCGTTTGGATTGATGGCGAGCTTGTGCTGGATGATACCGTTGACAATGAAGAGCGTCCGTATATGCTTGATCTTGTAAGAAGCTGTGAGAGGAAGCTTGAAAAGGGTAAGGAATACGCGGTTAAAGTCGAGTACAAAAACTGCATGGCACCCCATTGCATTACTGCGGCTGTTGCCATATTTGTTCCCGATTTCAAAAAGTTTGAGAAGGAAGCTGCAAAGTACGACTGTGTCGTATACTGCGCAGGCTGTCAGATGGTAGAAGAGGGCGAAGGCGTTGAGCGCCACTTCAAGCTTCCCATCTATCAGGATGAAACTATTGCCGCCATATGCAAGGGCAATAAGAATACTATCGTGCTCCATAACGGTTGCGGTGCGTTTGATATGGATATGTGGCATGATGACGTTGCTGCGATACTTCAGTGCTGGTATTGCGGTCAGATGGGCACGGTGCCTGTTGCTGATATTCTCATGGGCAAGGTGAATCCGTCGGGCAAGCTTCCCGTAACCTTTGATAAGAAGCTTGAGGATTCTCCATCTTACAGCTCCTTCTATCCCGACCTTCGCAGAAGCTTTATGCATCCTATTTACTACCGCGAGGGCGTATTTGTGGGCTACCGCGGATATGAGATAGAAGATCGTAAGCCGCGCTATCCCTTCGGCTACGGCTTGTCATATACGAGCTATGAATACAGCGATATTGCTGTTGAGCGCGTACATTGCGGCGCTGTAATGTACAAGGTGTATTGCACGGTAAAGAACGTGGGCGACGTTGACGGCGAGGAGATAGTACAGCTTTATATCGGCGACGATAAGGCGTCTGTTGCCCGTCCCATTAAGGAGCTTAAGGGCTTTGAAAGAGTTGCTCTTAAGGCGGGCGAGGAAAAGCGTGTTCAGTTCAACATCACAAGAAAAGACCTTTCTTTCTACGATATTTACACAAAGTCATGGATAGCAGAGCCCGGTATGTTTACCGCATACGTCGGCGCAAACAGCGCGGAAACGCTCAAAGTAAACTTCAATCTGGAAAAATAAATATAAAAACGGAGAAGTCACACGGCTTCTCCGTTTTATCTAAAACTTATATTCGACTACGGAGCCTGTTTCCGTGGTCTTTTTTATATCTATTATGCGCTGATTTTCAGAGCCGCGGAACATCAGCGATAGCTTGCGCTTTGCAAGGATAAAAGGGCCGTCAACGAGAATATCGGTTTCTTTCAGCAAGGCTTTGACATCCTCGTCCTCAGAGCTTGCAAGCTGCTCGTAAAGATAGCCCGTGTATGTCATTACCGTAAGCCCGAGCTTGTGTGCCTGGCGGGCTAGCTCTGCGCAAGGGGCGCTTTGGCAAAAGGGCTCGCCGCCGGAAAGAGTTATACCGTCCAAAAGGGGATTTTTTTTCACCTTCGCCATAATATCGTCCGTATCCGTTACCGTGCCTGCGGAAAAATCATGTGTCTGCGGATTGTGACAGCCCTCGCAGTTGTGGGGACAGCCCTGTGTAAAGACAGTAAGGCGAAAGCCGGGGCCGTCTGTTATGGAATCGTTGACGATTCCTGCTATGCGTATTTCCATATTTGCCTCCAATGAAATCTATACCACAGCAGTATAGCTGTGGTATAGAGTATATTTTTACCGAAAAAGCTTAGATTGTGTGCTTTACACGGTCACGCTCTTCAGCACGCTTTGCAGAGTTCCACTTATCCATAGTACCTACAAGGTAGCCTGTAATTCTGCGGATACGCTCGAATTGACCTGATTCTTCCGTTCTGCCGCACTGCGGGCATTCGTCGTCGATGATTCCGTTGTAGCCGCAAACGGGGTCTCTGTCAACGGGATGGTTTACGGAGCCGTAGCCGATACCTGCATCGTGCATTGCGCGGATAACCTTTTCATAAGCTGTAAGGTTCTTTGCAACGTCGCCGTCAAGTTCAACGTAAGTGATGTGACCTGCGTTTGTGAGCGCGTGATAAGGAGCTTCGAGCCGGATCTTATCGAATGCATTGATGGGGAAATAAACGGGGATGTGGAAGCTGTTTGTATAGTATTCGCGGTCTGTGATGCCGGGAATTACGCCGAAACGAGCGCGGTCCATCTTAATAAATCTGCCGGAGAGACCTTCGGCGGGAGTTGCAAGAAGGGAGAAGTTGAGCTGCATCTCTTTGGATTTTGCATCGAGGACTTCGCGCATATGACTGATGATCTCAATACCGAGGTTCTGAGCCGCTTCGCTCTGACCGTGATGTACACCCAAAAGAGCAACGAGAGATTCAGCAAGACCGATGAAACCGACGGAAAGAGTACCGTGCTTGAGAACTTCGCCGACCTCATCATCGGGACCGAGCTTTTCGCTGTCGAGCCATACGCCTTCACCCATGAGGAAGGGGAAGTTTCTGACCTTCTTGTGCTTCTGAATTTCAAAACGCTCAAGAAGCTGGTCTACGCAAAGGTCTATCTTGCGGTCGAGCTCGTCGAAGAACCAGTTAAGATCCTTGTTTGCCTTGATAGCTATACGGGGAAGGTTAATTGATGTAAAGCTGAGGTTTCCGCGTCCTGTGCTGATCTCACGGGACGGATCGTATACGTTACCCATTACGCGTGTACGGCAGCCCATGTAAGAAATTTCAGACTCGGGAGTGCCGTTGTAATACTGAAGATTGAAGGGCGCGTCGATGAAAGAGAAGTTGGGGAAAAGGCGCTTTGCGCTAACGTGCATTGCAAGCTTGAAAAGATCGTAGTTAGGATCCTCGGGATTGTAGTTTACGCCTTCCTTTACACGGAAAATGTGGATGGGGAAGATAGGTGTTTCACCGTTTCCGAGACCTGCCTCCTGAGCAAGTAAAACGTTCTTTATAACCATACGGCCTTCAGCGGTGGTATCCATACCGTAGTTGATGGAGGAGAAGGGAGTCTGTGCGCCTGCGCGGGAGTGCATGGTGTTAAGGTTGTGGATAAGAGCTTCCATAGCCTGAGCTGTGGCGGCATCTGTTTCCTCGATGGATTTTTTGATGGAGTAAGCCTGAGCCTTGGAAAGAGTTTCAGCATCGTAGCCTTCTGCAACGAGCTTTGCGTGCTCCGCGGCAAGGTAAGCTTCGTTTTCTTCCATGCGGAGAACGAGACCGTCTGCAAGGAGAGCTTTCTGAATAGCCTTGAGCTTGTCCTCCTCGTCAGCGTAGCCGCCGAGAAGAACGAGAGCCTTCATAAGGTTCTGTCTGTATTTACGGATAAATGTCTTTTTTACACCGGGAGCAAGACCGTAATCGAAGTTCTGGATGCTCTGACCGCCGTGCTGGTCGTTCTGGTTGGACTGGATAGCGATACAAGCGAGAGCGGCGTAGCTGTAAATATCCTGGGGCTCGCGAAGTGCGCCGTGACCTGTGCAAAAGCCGTCCTTGAAAAGCTTGATAATGTCTATCTGACAGCAGGTCGTTGTAAGAGTAAGGAAGTCAAGGTCGTGAATGTGAATATCGCCTTCGATATGAGCCTTGGAATGCTCCGGCTTCAAAACGAACATTTCATAAAACTGCTTTGCGCCTTCGGAGCCGTACATAAGCATCGTGCCCATGGGCGTGTCGCCGTTTACGTTGGCGTTGCTGCGCTTAAGTTCGCTGTCTCTGGAAGAGGAGAATGTAATATCGTCGTATATCTGCATAAGACGGGATTTGGAGTTGCGGACACGTGTTCTTTCGGCACGGTAAAGGATGTATGACTTTGCTGCGCGGACAAGACCTTCGCGAATAAGTGTGGATTCAACCACATCCTGAACCTGTTCTACAGTAGGAGTGTCAATGCCGAGCTCGGCAAGCTGCTCTTCGACCTTGTATGCGAGATTGATTGCGTATTCTTTGTTGTGGCGGCTTCCGCTTGCCTGCAGAGCCTTGAAAATAGCTTCTCCGATCTTTTCGATGTTAAATTCAACTGTGCGTCCGTCGCGTTTTACGATGTTAGTGATCATTAGTCTTTCCTCCGATTATTATTCTTTCGCTATTCATACACAAAATATGGTTGTTTGTGGAATATTTTGTGTTTTATTAAGGCGTTTACCCCCTATATCTTGTGGGCAAGTACTATTATACACTATATTTAGAAAAAGTCAATAGTAATATTTCGCTTTTTGATAAAAAAATTTTGTTCAGATGTAAACGTGTCGAAAAACAACTATTTTTGGAAAGTATTGTAAAAACTATTGACAAACAGGAAATAGGGTGCTATACTACAGGCAGAAATTGTTAAATAACAACAGAATAACCGAAAGGAAGAAAAGGTATGGCAGAACAAAATTATTTTCCCGAGGGAATGCTCTCGGCGACAGCGGAAAACAAGGAATTTATATCATCAGTTGCAGGACTGGAAAGAGCTATTCTACAGGATAGAATACTTGAGGCGAGAACTATTCTTTGCGACAGCGGACATAATCTTATTGTTGATCTCGGCGGAGTGCGCGGTATAATCGAACGAAGCGAGACGGCGATAGGTATATCGGACGGAAGCGTGCGCGATATAGCAATTATTACAAGAGTGAATAAACCTGTTTGCTTTAAGGTGCAACAGCTTGTGCATGATCCCAACGGGCAAGCAATAGCGTTTCTTTCGAGGGCACAGGCTCAAAGGGAATGCATTGAAAAGAAAATATCAAAGTTGCAGCCCGGTGATATCGTCGACGGCAGAGTGACACATCTTGAGCCATTTGGATGCTTTGTCGATATAGGATGCGGCGTTATCGCCATGATAACCATTGATAACATATCGGTTTCACGAATTTCCCATCCGCGCGACAGATTTTTTGCAGGTCAGTACATAAAAGCCGTTGTTAAGGATATTGATAAGGAAACGGGACGGATAAATCTGTCTCATAAAGAGCTACTTGGCACATGGGAGCAAAATGCCGCGTTTTTTGAGGCGGGGCAAACTGCGGCGGGAATCGTGCGCAGTGTGGAAAGCTACGGCGTTTTCGTTGAGCTTACGCCGAATCTTGCAGGACTTGCGGAGTGGAAGGAGGGAATTGTGCCCGGACAGCAAACGGCAGTTTTTATAAAAAATATCATTCCGCAAAAAATGAAGCTCAAGCTTATTATTATTGACAGCTTTGACGGCGAATTTGTAAGGGAAAAGCCGCAATATTTTATCGAAGAAGGTCATATTGACCGTTGGCGCTATTCTCCGCCCAGCTGTGAGCGACTTGTGGAAACGCTGTTTACTATGGACGACAGGTTTTACGCAGGTGCAGTATAAACGCTTTTTCATCGTTTTTTCATATACCTCCAAAAATGCGGCTCGCTTCGGCGGGCTGTATTTTTTGTTCTAACAAGGCAGTTTTACGCATAATGTTGTAGTGAAAATAAGCCAAAGGGTGTGATGTGTTGAAGGGCGATATTGAAGAAAGAGCCGTTCAGATGGGGGAATATATCGTTGAAAATCGTGTAACTGTACGTGAAACGGCAAAAAAATTCGGCATATCGAAAAGCAGTGTACATAAAGATGTTACGGAGCGGCTGAAAAAGATAAATCCGTCACTCTATTCGCAGGTAAGAACGATACTTGATATAAATAAGGCGGAGCGCCACATTCGCGGAGGAATAGCGACACATAATAAATATTCGGGTGAAAACACCTGAAGCTTTGTATACGAAAGGGCAGTATATATGAATGAATATATAATAATTACATTATTATTAATGGCAATAACTGTGGGATGTACGTTTTTGCGTCCCCTTCGCAGAGTACGCTCGGCTGTAATAAAAATGTTTTCGGGTTTTGCGCTTCTTGCCGTGACGGCGACGTTTGCAAATACGCTCGTACCAATAGGAATAAATTTATTTACTGTTACGGTGTCTTTAATTTTAGGTGTGCCGGGCACGTGCGGAATGATAGCGGTAGCGATGATGCTGTAAAAGGCGAAAACAGACCTGTTTCTTTTGCGGAATAGGTCTGTTTTTTATTGTAGTATAGTAGTATAGATGCATTATCAGCGGTAATTATTAGTAAATATACGCAATAATATTTGACTGTATAAATAATAGAACTGAGTAAATATACTTGAATTGCGTAACGGTAAAAACAAAGCTGTAGAACAGTAGGATTTGAACGTGAATTGAAAAACAGCCTTTATTTTGAAGATAAAAACAAAATAAGTATTATTTTTTTATAAAAAAGTGTTGACATTTTTGCAAAAGCCGTATATCATATATTATTATATATAAAGGAAAATCCGCCTATGTTTGATAACATACGATACGATCTGAAGTCAATAAAGGAACGTGACCCTGCGGCGAGAAGCAGTATTGAAATATGGCTTTTGTATTCGGGCTTTCATGCAGTTCAGGGCTACAGAATAGCGCACTTTTTCTGGCGATGTCATCTTAAATTTATCGCGAGAATGTGGTCGCAGCTTACTCGATTTTTTACGGGCGTCGAGATACATCCTGCCGCAAAGATAGGCAGAGGCTTGCTTATTGACCACGGAAGCGGCGTTGTTATAGGAGAAACGGCGGAGATAGGTGACGACTGTACGCTTTATCAGGGCGTGACCTTGGGCGGTACAGGCAAGGACACGGGAAAACGCCATCCCACATTGGGCAACAACGTCATGGTAGGTGCAGGCGCAAAGGTATTGGGACCTTTCAAGGTGGGCGACAACGCCAAAATTGCGGCAGGCTCTATCGTGCTTGAGGAAGTGCCGCCAAACTCTACGGTAGTCGGTGTACCGGGACGAGTTGTGACACTTGAAGGTAAACGAGTAGTAAAAAACAATCTGGATCAGATACATATTCCCGACCCTGTTGCACAAGAGCTTTGCAAGATGCGCATCCATACGGAACGCCTTGAAAAACAGCTTTTGGAGACACAGCAGGAGCTTGAGCAGTTAAAGGAGAAGGTAAAATGAAGCTTTACAACACAATGACAAGAAATAAGGATGAATTCATCCCCGTAACACCGGGCGAGGTCAAAATGTACTCCTGCGGCCCGACGGTATATAATTTTTTCCATATCGGAAATGCCCGTCCGTTCATAATTTTTGATGCGCTTCGCAGATATTTTGAATATGTGGGCTATAAGGTAACGTTTGTTCAGAATTTTACAGACGTTGACGACAAGATAATTCAGAGAGCAAATACCGAAGGTATATCTCCCGCAGAGGTTGCTGAAAAATATATTGCCGAGTATTTTACTGATGCCAAAGGACTTGGTATCCGTCCCGCAACGGTTCATCCGAAGGCAACTGAAAACATCAATGAGATAATCGATTTTGTGTCTACGCTTATTGAAAAGGGCTTTGCCTACGAATCGAACGGCAATGTATACTTTTCAACGGAAAAGTTTGCGCAGTACGGCAAGCTTTCTCATCAGCCTTTGGACGATCTCTTCGCAGGCGCACGTATAGACGTTTCTGATATAAAGCGTTCTCCCGTAGACTTTGCCCTTTGGAAGGCGGCAAAGCCGGGCGAGCCCTATTGGGAGTCGCCTTGGGGCGATGGCCGTCCCGGCTGGCACATTGAATGCTCCGCTATGTCGCGCCGCTATCTCGGAAAGACTATCGACATTCATTCAGGCGGTCAAGACCTTATATTCCCCCACCATGAAAATGAAATTGCACAGAGCGAAGCGGCAAACGGATGCGAATTTGCCCGATATTGGATACACAACGGCTATATCAACGTGGACAATGAAAAAATGTCCAAGTCGAAAAACAACTTTTTCACCGTAAGAGATGCGGCAAGCGTATACGGCTATCCGCTTATCCGCTTTTTCATGCTTTCGGCGCATTATCGCAGCCCCATAAACTACAGTGCCGATATACTTGATCAGGCAAAGGCAGGTCTTACGAGAATAACTACCTGCCGAGACAACCTTACTTTCCTTGTGAAAAACGCGGCTGTAGCTGAAAAAGACAGTGATGCATCGCGCATTGAGGAGTTTAACAGCTACCGCGAAAAGTACAAGGCGGCACTTGACGACGATTTCAACACGGCGGACGCAATAGCTGTAATTTTCGAGCTTGTCCGCGATATAAACAGCGAAAAAGAGCCCAGCGCAAAGTATGCGCAGGGAGCAAAGGCTATTTTAGCGGAGCTTTGCGACGTTTTAGGTATCGCTCCCGAGCAGGAGCAGTCCATCGACGCTGAAATAGAGGAGCTTATCGAGAAGCGTCAGGCGGCTCGCAAGGCGAAGGATTTTAAGCAAGCTGATGCTATCCGTGACGAGCTTAAGGCACGAGGCATCGTGCTTGAGGATACCCCCACAGGCGTTAAGTGGAAAAAGATATAAAGCGGATATAATATTTGCGGAGGGGACGTTGAAATGAAGGAACATTTTAAAAGCTTTTGTATGTCCATATATGCAGGCGTATTTATCGCACTTGGCTGTGCGGTAAATCTTATGCTGTGCGCAGGCGATGCACTGCTTGGAAAATATATCGGTGCCCTTCTCTTTTCCGCAGGTATACTTTGCTGTATCATATATAAAACACCTCTTGTAACAGGAGTATTTCCCACATTTAAAGCAAAAAACAATTACCTTTTACGTGTGTTTTTAGCAACGGCAGGCAATTTCGTCGGCACGATGATAGTGCGCGTATTGCTGCTGGGCTATCCTGATTTTACGGTGCAAAACGCGGCGATAGACAGCTTTTCCGTGTATTCGCTCATAGCATCCTCCATGCTTTGCGGCTTTGTCATCGGGCTTATCGTTTTGCAGCAGCATAAATGGATGGCGCTTTTACTGATACCTGTGTTCATTTTGTCAAGGTATCAGCACGTTGTCGTCAATATGTTCATATTGCCACAATGGTGGCAGATACTTATCTGCTTTGCGGGAAATTGGATAGGTGGCGCTCTTTCGGGATTTTTATATAAGCGGTCGGAAACGGCATAAAAAAACGGGGACGAATAACATCAATTATTCGTCCTTTTTTGGACAATAAGAAAAATATCAAAAAATGTCTTATTTATAACAAGATATGTCGAGAAAAAAAGACACGGATAATATATAATAGTAATATATATTTATCGGCGGAGGGCTTTTTATGATATACAAGGATGCAACTAAAACACCCGAGCAGCGCGCAGAGGATCTGCTTTCCCGTATGACCTTGCACGAAAAGGTGGGACAGCTTATAATGCAACAGGGAACCTCATGGCATGAAAGCGACGGCAAAAATATAACTATAACAGATGAAATACGCCAAAAGCTGGCAAAGGGAACAGTCGGAAATGTTTACGGACTGCTCAGATCTGACTGGTGGACAGGCAAAAGCCTTGAAACGGGCATACAGCCGAAGACTGCGGCTAAAATTGTCAACGAGCTTCAGAAAACTGCAATGAGCTCACGCCTTGGCATACCGCTTCTTGTGTGCGAGGAAGGTCCTCACGGTCTCATGGCTCTTGGCGCGACAGTATTTCCTACGGGAATGGGACAGGCATCATCCTTCGACCGCGAGCTTATAAAGGAAATGGGCGCGGCTGTAGCTGTTGAAGCGCGCTCAATGGGCGCAAACGTGACGTACGGTCCTATTCTTGACGTGGCACGCGATCCGCGCTGGTCGAGAGTTGAGGAGGGCTACGGCGAAGAACCGTATCTCACAAGTGAGCTGGGCGTGGCACAGGTGCAGGGACTTCAGGGAGGAACGGCTGTTAAGAAAATAGACGGTGAGCACGTTGTATCTACGCTCAAGCATTTTGCGGCGCACGGCGAGCCTGAAGGCGGTCACAACAGCGCGCCGACTCACGTAGGCGAAAGGGAATTGCACGACGTGCATTTGTATGCGTTTAAAAAATGTATCGAAGCTGGCGCAATGTCCATCATGTCCTCTTACAACGAGATAGACGGCGCACCTTGCACGGGCAGCAAAAAGCTGTTTACGGAGATATTGCGCGATCAATGGGGCTTTGACGGCTTTGCCGTTTCCGATGCAGGGGCTATTCCGGGGCTTTTGAATGCGCAAAGAGTTGCTGAAAGCTACGATAAGGCAATGGCGATGGCGCTTGATGCAGGCGTTGATACGGAGCTTTGCACTGACCTTTTTGAAACATCCTTGGAAAAAGCCGTGCTCGACGGTATTGTTCCCATTGCAGACGTAGATAAGTGTGTTTTGAATGTTTTGAAAACCAAGTTCAGACTCGGACTTTTTGAAAATCCCTATATAGATGAAAACGCATGGGTGAACGTAAACTGCGAAAAGCACAAGGCACTTGCGGAAAAAATGGCGCAAAAGGCGCTGGTTTTGCTTAAAAACGATGGACAAACGCTTCCGCTTTCCGCTCCGAAAAGGATAGCTGTAATCGGACCTAATGCAAATATGCCTTTAAATCAGCTTGGAGACTATACTGCCCCTCAGCCGACGGGCAAAATACAGACGGTGCTCAAAGGTGTAAAGGACAGATTTGCAGAAAGTGAGATAAAATATGCGAAGGGCTGCAGCATCCGAAACCTTGACGAAAGCGGATTTGACGAAGCGATAGAAGCGGCAAAGCAGTCTGACGTGATAATTTACGTTATGGGCGGATCAAGTGCGGCTGACTCCGAGACGGGATTTTTGGAAAACGGTGCGGCGCGCATAGATGAGATAAAAAATGACAGCAAATTTGATAAAGACAGCGGTGAGGGCTATGACAGAGCGTATTTATCATATGCAGGCGTGCAGACAAAGCTTTTGGAAAAACTTTCTATGCTTGAAAAGCCCGTGGTAACTGTGCTTATTCAGGGCAGACCTCTTATCATGACGCAGGTAATGCAGTATTCATCGGCAGTAATTTTGGCGTGGTATCCCGGTGAAATGGGTGGTAGGGCTGTGGCATCAGCCATAGCGGGCGATTTTTCACCGTCGGGCAGATTGCCCATTTCCGTGCCTGACCACGAGGGACAGCTCCCTGTTTACTATAATACCTCGGCGCTTAAAAATCCATATATCGACCTTGTAAACAGACCGAAATTCCGGTTCGGCTATGGACTTTCATATACAAGCTTCAAATATGAAAATTTCCGCGCGGATAAGGTGGAAATGACTGAGGATGAGCAGATAAAGCTATATGTGGACGTTACGAATACAGGCGAGCGTGACAGCGATGAGGTAACACTTTTGTTCATGCGCGACCTTTTTGCCTCTGTAACGCGCCCGCGCATTATGCTTCGCGGTTTTGAACGCACGTTTATCAAGGCAGGCGAAACTAAGACGGTCAGCTTCGAGATAAACAGGGAAAGCCTTGCATTCCACGATATAAATATGAATTACACAGCGGAGAAGGGCGAGTTTGAATTTTTAGTCGGAGGAGATCTCGACTGTGAAAATAAACTCATTATAACGCTGAAATAGAAAAATAGCGGAGGATAAAATGGATCCGATATATCAGAATGATTTTGATAAGGGAGCACCCGGAATAAGAGTTTTTACGTCTGAAAATATAAGGTTTTTTCCTCATATTCATACGCAGATAGAGATTTTTTACGTGCTTGACGGGGAAGTGGACGTTATGGTTGACGGTCATACGAAAAGGCTCACTAAAAATGAGCTTTGCGTTGTGCTGAGCAATAATGTGCATAATTTTTATACACACAGCACAAATAAGCACATGACCATAGTTTTTGAGCCTGAGCAGATAGGCGCTTTTTCCAATGCTGTCTATAAAAAGAATTTGGAAGATCCCTTTTTTGATTTCAATGATATTTCGGACGAAATGGACTTCGTTATCGGCAGGCTGAAAAAAGAGATAGCAGGCGAGCCGAATAAAACGGCAGTAATGGGCTATGTGACGGTTATTTTGGGGCGTGTGCTTGAACGGGCGAGGCTTTATGAATGCAGTGATATGCGAGGCTATGCTCTTCGTGAGGCAATGAACTATATTCAGGAAAACCACGGCGAAGCGGAGCTGTCCTTGACCGCCACGGCAGAGGCTGTGGAAATGTCGGCAGGCAATCTGTCCCGTATGTTTAACAGCAAGATAGGGATGAGCTTTACGGAATACGTGAACAAAGTCCGTGTAAATAACGCGGTGAAAATGCTTATCAATACGACGGAGAGCATAACCAAAATCGCGTACGAGTGCGGCTTTTCGTGCCTTCGAAGCTTTAACCGCGTTTTCGCCAAGGCTCAGGGCATGACACCGGGCGAATACCGTAAGCGGTACACGGGTAAAAAACAAGAATTATTCAGCGAAGAAAACTGTAAATTTGAAGCTGAAAACTGAAAAAAACGGCGTATTTTTTCAATGAAGTGAACCCAAAAGTTTAGACAAAAAATAAGTATTAAATTGCTTGTGAATGAGCTCGGTATTGAACTGGGCTCATTCCTTTTAATTTTAGAGAGATTCTCTCGTTGTTGTAGTAATGTATGTACTCTTCCAACTTTTCAATGAATCCCCGAGGGGATTCAAATTTTTCGCCGTAATACATCTCAACTTTCAATCTGCCGAAGAAGTTTTCCATGATGCCATTGTCCATACAGTTTCCTTTTCGGGACATGCTTTGCGTAATGTTATGCTCAGCAAGTAATCGTTGATATTCGGCGTGCTGGTATTGCCAACCTTGATCAGAGTGGAAGATAGGCCGGGCATCGGTTGGTAGTTTGGCAAATAAGCCATCTAACATTTCTCGTATTTGCCACAAATTTGGACTCGTCGAAATAGAATAAGATATAATTTCGCGGTTGAACATATCGAGTACAGGTGAAAGATACACTTTTTTATCACCGATCTTAAACTCCGTAACGTCTGTTGTTAGCTTCTCAAACGGCTTGTCCGCATGAAAATCTCTTTTTAGCAGATTGTCAGCCACCTTACCAACTTCGCCTTTGTAGGAATGGTATTTGCCATTTTTGCTCTGTTTTCCACGCAAATGAAGAGATTTCATCAGTTTTAGCACGGTTTTATGGTTGATTGGATATCCCTTTGCTTTTAATTCAGAGCAAATACGTCTGTAGCCGTATCTTCCTTTGTGAGTATTGTAGATTTCTAATATATCTTGCTTTTCGCTTTCGTATTTGTCTTTATCCTTCTGTTTCAGATAGTAATAGTACGTGCTTCTTGCTATCCCGGAAAGCTCTAACAAATCTTTAAGCGGATACTTTTGCCTTAGTTCAGCAATTATGAACGCTTTTTGCCGTTCTTTTGCTCTTCCGCAAGAACTAAGGCACTCAGTTTTTTTAAGTACTCTATCTCCATTCTGAGTCTTTGGTTCTCTGCGATAAGATCTTCTTCTACCTTTCGGTCGAGCTTCGGTGGGTGACCCTTATTAGAACCGCTTGCTTTACAAGCTCTACCTCGTCTTTCTTTCATTAGACCTTCGGCTCCTTCTTCTAAGAATATGCGTTCCCACCTTTGCAACATATCTCTTGCTCCTCCAGTTTCTACTGCTCCTAAGCTATACTTTCGTACTGTCTCAGAATAACTTAATCGGTGTTCTCGCATATCCATTATAACACAGATTTTGAATTCTGGCGAGTAGCTTTTGTTTTTTCTTCCTGTTTTGCCCATAAAAATATGCACCTCCAAATGTGTCTAACTTTTGGGGTGCATATCACAAATGCGCCGTTTTTTGGTATGGAATTTTTGACTTTTTGTGTGAAAATATTGACAAAATTTGTGATGTGTGGTATCATATAATTGTAATCGTCGAATTTTTTTGTGCGAAAGCGAATGGTTTAGTAATGTTTGTTTATTTGCGAACGGTGCGTGGGATGAATATCGCTTTCAATAATTTTCTGATCCCAATAGTGCCGCGCCAATAGAAATCTTACTTGACAATAACACGCAATCTCAAGCTATTAAGCTTTATAATGTTGGAGGGAATGATGGTAATTTCATTTTTACATTTACGTAAAGCAACAATTGTTGTTGCCGTGCTTTTTATACTTTCGCTCACCTCGTGTGCCGGCGCACCGACTGACACAGTACCTACGCCAACAGCTACAGTAGCGCCGACGGTTACAAATACACCGACTCCCGCAGTTACCGTTACACCACACGCCACACAGCCGTGTTTAACTTTTGAAGACGTTTTTTTCGACGGTGAATTTACGCAAGAAAAGCTTAACGATATGGTGCGTTCCGTTGTTATCGCATCGGGCCATCTTGAAAGCTCGCCTTTTTCTGTAATAGGCGACGGAGTTTATTTTACCGATGACGGTAAATTTATGCTTTTTCTCGATAAACAAGGTGAAAAGTATAAGGACAATGACAAGTATATTATACCTGTAAACGATGTATTTGTATTTCTTGATCGTATGCATTTCGGCGATATATATAAATACGTCGACGGCAAACCTGAAAAGCTCTCTTTTTCGCCTGAAAACGTAAGCTTTGCCGAGTATGAACCGAAGGCTGATATACTTATTTTATCAGAGCTTCCCAACACTTCAATACAAGTGCATGATGTTGTTTTGTACGGCGGAAATGAGAACTTATTAGATAAGGAATATTGGATACCTACGAGCAGCTTTCATATAAAAATCCTTGAGGGGTATATGGTAGATATCCACGGTATCAGGCATGATTTTTCGCAAGAAAGCATTTACATTCAGCTTTTATACGACGTAAACTCTCGCTTTACGGGAAAATTTAATTTTATGTACCCGTATTACACCTATACTGCGGCATAAAACACTAAATTTTGACAAGGAGGCACACGTTTAATGAAACCGAAAACCCTATTGCTCGCAATCATTTCGGCTTTTTTCATCCTTGCTCTCGCCTCCTGCGGCAGCACACCCGCTGTTACAGCTCCCACACCGACAGCTACAGTTGAGCCGACGGTTACAAGTACACCGACACCGTTAGTAACATTTGCGCCGACTCCTACAGCCACAAGTACACCGACTCCGACGTTTACACCGACACCGTATCCAACGCCTGCCGTCGGAGAATCGGTGGAAGACTTACTGTTTGACGGTGAGTTTACCGAGGAGAAGCTGAGTGAAATAGTACGAAATATTTTTATTGCCACAGATTGCCTTGATATGCATCCTTTTTGGGGTTGGTATGTCAAGGAAAGCGGTATAAATTTCAGCGACGACGGGAAATTCAAGCTATTTATGAATAAGCACGCATCAGAGTATAAGCAAGACGGAAAATATACCGTTCCTGTAAAGGATGTCAGGGCTGTTTTACGAGAGCTTCATATTCAAGAGTCTTCCGAAAAAAACTCTTTTGATCCCGAAAAAGTCACTTTTGCGCAGTATGACAGCGAAAATGACACTTTGACGTTGACCGAGCTTCCGAAAACAAACATACAGGTTACTAACGACAAGCTTCTTTGTCCATGGCAGCTTGACGAACACAAGGCGTATTATGCCAACCTTTATATAACCTGCGGCTTTATTGATGCTGACGGAAACAAATGGGAACAAGACGGGTTTGAAGAAATGGATGGAAAGATTTATTGGCGTGGAGCTTTGAGCGACGACGGTTATTTTTACTTTGACGGTTGCGACGCCCATGTTGTTTAAAATCTTACGGGATTATCCGCAAAAACGGCGTATTCTTTTCGGAATACGCCGTTTTTATCTGATGTTGCTATGCTTTTGGTCCCCATTTTATACCGTCTATCCAGAAAAGTCCGACATAATCATCGTTTTCTCTGTAAAGATCGGGCATAGTGCAAAAATCAAGCAGTATAACTCCGTCGAGAAAGTGTTCATTACCGTTTACATCCGTCATCGTTCCGCCTTTAATATAAAGCAACCGCTCAATGGGCTTTTTAATCGTTGAGCTGTATTCAAATTGAGCGCCGCTTACTTGTATATTCGTTTTGGGAAGTGCAGACAGAAACAAGGTGTCGTTTTCGCTGTCATACTGTGCAAAGGAAACCTCCTTAGGATTAAAATTGTTTTTTTCATATATTCTTTTGCTGAATCCGACCTGCTGAATATGGGAAAAATAAAGGAAATCCCTCACATCTTCGACAGGCACGGTATATCCGCTTTCATTTTTATACTCCTGTCCGTGTTTATCGAGAAAGAGCATGAATTTGCCGTCATCCGTAAAACTCACATTTTGCAGGTATGACAAATAAAAGGGAGAATTATCGACAATACCTGTGGCTAAAATTATACTTCGCACAAGCTCATCCATCTTTTCCTGCGTATATTCTCCGTCAAACAGTAGTTGCTCTATTGTAAAGGTTGAAACGTGAGGCAGCGATGGCGTCGGTGTACTTGTAACCGTCGGAGTTATTGTGGTTGTCGGTGCAGCAGCACATGAGACGAATAAAAGCATAACGGATATTGCAAGCAAAAAAGAAGCTTTACGCAAATATGAAAACAAAGCTGACCTCATTTCAACCGCCCTTTACAAAAATTGTTTTTATGATTATATTATAACATATGGTTTAAAACTTGTCAAGTTTTTTTGCTTTGCCGGGCGATGTAACGCGACTAATTTTGCGTGTTTTTTTTAATGATGTGAATTTGCTTGACATGGCAATTTACATATGTTATAATCGAAATCGAAAAAAGCTGAAAGGCGGGATGAAAGTGTTTAAAATTGTTGAAAACGGCAAGGCTGATGCAAGGGTATTTTTTGAAAACGACAAGGTCTATGAATTTGCGGCAAAGGAGCTTGAAAAATACGTTAAGCTTCTTACGGACTGCGATCTGGACGGAGAGAAAAAGATATATATCGGCTCTTTGGGTTGGATATATTCCCAAACGGGTAAGCAATTTCATGTGAAGCACGACGGATTTGTTATTGATGCGGATGAACAGGCGCTTGTGCTCACAGGCGGAGAAAAGCGAAGCGCGCTTTACGCCGTATACGCACTTATCCATTCCTTAGGCGTGCGCTGGTATTTTCCCGGTGATGACGGCGAGTTTTTGCCCGAAAGGACTGATACGCTTAAAACAGAGCTTAAAACGGTGAGCGAGCCTGATATGTCCATACGCAATTATACATATGACGGACCGCACGATGGAAGCGATGAGGAGCTTGGCGTTTGGACAAAGGAAATGGGTGATGCCATTGATTGGTTTGCAAAAATGGGCATAAATGCCGTGTATTTTTGTGAATATCCCTACGACGGCATTGCAGGGCTTAAGTATATTTGCGAACAATGTGCAAAGCGCGGAATAATGGTTGAGCTTGGCGGTCACGGAGTACAGGAGCTTGTTAAAAAGAGCCTTTTTGAAAGCGAGCCTGAGCTGTTCCGCGAAAAGGACGGCAAGCGCGACAGCAGCGGCAACTTTTGCAGCTCAAATCCCAAGGCTGTGCAGATGGTTTGCGACGGCGTTTCAAAGCTGTTCAAGGACTTCCCGTGGCTTGATATTTCCGTTTTGCATTTGTGGTTTGACGATGTTGAAGGCGGAAGCTGGTGCAGCTGTGAAAAATGTAAGGATAAAACACCGACCGAACAGCTTATGACTGTAATAAACGCCGTAAGCGAGCGGATGAAAAAGGAAAAGCCTGATTTGATGCTTGACATTATCCTTTACCACGATACGCTTGATATGAGCGGCGTACCCATACAGCCGAACGAAGGAATTTACGGCTTTTTCTGCCCCCGCGAAAGATGCAGATATCATTCCATTGCGGAAAGCGGATGCGCGAAAAATGAGAGACAAATGACGGCGCTGAAAAAGGATATTGAGTATTTTGGTGCTGATAAAATGTATATTTTTGAATACTACGCCGACTTTATTTTATTTATCAACCTCGGTATCCATATTCCGTCCATTATTATAAAGGATATTAAAGAATATAAAGCACTGAATGTTGATAAGATATGCAATCTCATGTTCGGTAAATACAGCTGGTGGGCATACCACGGCAATATGTATGCCTTCAACCGTGCGTGCTGGGACATAAATTATGACAGCAAAGGCGAGCATGAGGAAAAGCTTTTGCGTATGTACGGAAAATATGCAAAGGAAATGGGCGAGTATTACGAGCTGTTTGAACAGGCGTCGATGAAAATGCTTGCATTTTGTGAATACGGAGACAATATATCAGACCTTCGCAATATACCGCCTCAGTGCCCTGATTTTTATCAAAAGCACATTGCTATGATAGAGCAGGCTGTAGCTTTGTATGAAAAAGCGTATGAGCTTTTGCAAAAGCTTTGCCAAATGAGCCAAGGCGAAAAGGAATTTACATATATTGAACGTGAAATGTACCTTATGCAAACGACGGCGCTTGATGCGAGGGCTGTTTGCGAGCAAATGACGGGACGCATTTTGGGCTATCTCGGCGACGTACCTGCGCGTCATGAGCATTTTGATGAAGCGATAAAGCTTCGTGAAAAGGGTGCTGAAACTATGGCAACTGTTCCGCTTAAGTATAACGGAAGATGCGGAGAAGATGCCGTCAGATTTTACGGTACGATGAACGAATGGTATCAGGCGATGAAAAAATGGGGCTAAAGGGGAGCGGACAATGAAAAACTTCGTAAAAGTAGAAGGAAAAGAGTTTTTTGAAACGGCAACAGGAAAAAAGTATGTCCCTGTCGGCGTAAATTGGTTCGCAAGAGGTTCGGGCTGGGCGCCTAAGATATGGAAGCTTTTTGATGAAAAATGGTTTGAAAGAGATTTCAGCAGAATTAAGGCGCTTGGAATGAACACCATAAGAGTTTTCCTTGGCATAAACGGACTTATGGGCGAGGAAATGTGCGTAAACGAAAAGGAGCTTGAAAAATGTATAAAGCTGCTTGACTATGCAAAGGAATACGGTCTGCGTGTTATTTATTCGGGACCTAACGCATGGGAGGGAATTCCCCTTTGGATGAAGGAGCTTGTACAAAACGGCGGTTATTTTGAAAACGAGCGCTTTTTAAAGAGCCTTGAGCATTTTTATCACGTTGCGGGCGAAGCCTTCGGCGAGCATGAGGGCTTTTTCGGATATGACCTTTTCAACGAGCCGATGATTCGCTTTTCTCCTGACTATGATGGACTTTCCATCGAAAAATTCCACGAAAAGCGCCAAAAGATATCTTACGATTTCACAAAGCTTTGTGTCGATGCCATACGCAAGCACGACAAAGCTCATCTTATTTCCGTCGGCTCTCATCAGTGGACGGTGCCTTTCTGCGGGCAGCATCCCTCACATTATTTCTGCTTCGATCCCCATGCCATAGGCGAGCTGGTTGATTACGTATCCCTTCATTGGTATCCCTATCTTGACAAGGATATCGTAGAGGGTGATAGGGAGACCTTCGAATACAATGCGGCGTTTTTGCACGGCGCGATGCAGTATATGGACGTTGGCAAGCCCGTTGTTTTGGAGGAGTTTGGACTTTACGGTGGAGGCCCTGCTCATTTGGGTACGCGCCAATATGCGCCGCTCAGCCAGAAAACGCAGGCAGATTGGGTAATAGACGTTGCCATGAAGCGCGGAAGCAAGTTCTGTGACGGCTGGCTCAACTGGGGCTTTGACGATTATGAGGATCAGGGCGATCCCACTCGCTATCAGGGCTTTTACGATGACGATATGAATGAAAAGGAGATAACGAAGCGCTTCCCGAAGGGACTTGCCGATACGTTTGAGCTTTTGAATAAGCGCGGCAAGGTTGAGAAAAACATGACGCTCGACGTGGATGTATACAAGGTTACATCTGACGGAAAGACCATGATGGAGCTTCGTGATACGGTAATAGAAGCTGTACAAAGCGGAAAAATCATTGATTTTAATGTAAAAATGTAAATAAATCTGATTTTTACTTTACAAATTTTCGAAAATGGTATATTATATAATGTAATAATTTATTGGAGATGATAATTTGCTTTCAAATTGTTGTGCCGTTATTTTAGCGGCAGGAGCAGGAAAAAGATTAAAATCCAAAAAACCGAAGGCACTTGCCGAGGTGCTTTTCAAGCCCATGGTTCAGTGGGTGGTTGATGCCGTAAGAAGCTGTGAAATTGAGGATATCTGCATCGTAACGGGTCACGGCGCTGAATATATTGAGGATTATTTCGGAGATACCGTTGAATATGCACGTCAAACAGAACAGCTTGGCACAGGTCACGCAGTAATGGCGGCGTCTGAGTTTATAAAAAAGCATAGCGGCTCTGACGTGCTTATCATGTACGGCGATGCGCCGTTCATTTCAAAGGATACCATTGAAGGTATGTATAACGCCCATAAAGAAGCAGGATGCACCTGCACGCTTTTGTCGGCTGTTCTTGACAACCCCTTTGGCTATGGCCGTATTTTCAAAAACAACGGAAAATTTGAAAAAATAGTCGAGGAGCGCGATTGCACGGCGGAGCAAAAGCTCATTAAAGAATCAAACGTTGGTATGTACTGGGCTGATGCGGACAGATTGTTGTTTGGACTTTCGAAGATAACGCCCAATAATGCGCAACACGAGTATTACCTTACAGACCTTCCCATGGTGCTTGCACAAAGCGGCGACAACGTGGATTCTTACCCCATCGGCGATAATGATGAAACAGCTTCGGCAAACGACAGAGTACAGCTTCATCAGCTCAATAAGAGCGCGGCAAAGCGCGAGATAATGCGCGTTTTGAATAACGGTGTTTCCGTTATGGATGAAAGCGGAATAATAATTTCACCCGATGCAAATATCGGCAGGGATACGCTTATTTTACCTGGCACAGTGATCAAAGGTAAGGTCACTATCGGTGAGGACTGCGTAATCGGCCCTAACGCTTATATCGAAGACAGCGTTGTTGGAAACGGTGTTAAGGTCAACAGCTCCCAGATATACTGCGCAAAGGTGGGTGACGGCACGAGGATAGGACCTTTTGCTTATATCAGACCTGACAGTGTAATTGGTGAAAATGTAAAAATAGGCGATTTTGTTGAGATCAAAAACTCGACCATCGGCGCGAGAACAAGCGTTTCCCATTTGACGTATATCGGCGACAGCGACGTGGGTGAGCACGTCAATTTCGGTTGCGGTACGGTTACCTGCAATTACGACGGGCTTAAAAAGCACAGAACGGTCATCGGAAACGATGCGTTTATCGGATGCAATACCAATCTCGTTGCTCCCGTAACGGTTGGTGACGGCGCGTATACTGCGGCGGGAACGACGGTTACGGACGATGTACCTGAAGGCTCCCTTGCCATAGGAAGAAGCCGTCAGACAAATAAGGCTGGCTGGGCGGAAGGTAAAATAAAGAAATGAAACTTTGGGAAAAGCTGAAGCAGCAGCATACGGAAAACAGGCTTGCAAAGAAAAAAGCCGAGGGCGCGGCGCAGATGGAAAAGAGAGTAGGCTCTGCAGTACCGCAGTACATAATTTGCGGACTTGGAAATCCCGGGGCGGAGTATGAGAAAACACGCCATAACGCAGGCTTTATTGCCCTCGATTACATTGCGCAAAAAAACGGTGTAAAGGTAACGAAGCTGAAAGCCAAGGCGCTGACAGGTGTGGGCGTTTTGGAGGGCGTTCCCGTGCTTTTGATGAAGCCGCAAACGTATATGAACCTGTCGGGCGATGCCGTAAGGGAAGCGGCGCAGTTTTATAAAATTCCCGTTGAGAAGATACTTGTGTTGTCTGATGATATCAGCTTTGACGTTGGCGTTATGCGCATAAGACTAAAGGGAAGCGACGGCGGACAGAAGGGACTTCGTTCCATTATTGCACAAATGGGAAGTGATGAATTCCCTCGCATAAAAATAGGTGTGGGCAAGCGCCCTGCAGAGTATGATACAGCTGATTGGGTCTTAGGTAAGTTTTCGGAAAGCGATATGAAAACAATTTCGGAGCTTTTGCCGAAGATAAACGAAGCCGTAGCAGAAATAGTAAAGGGCAACGCACAATCGGCTATGCAAAAATTTAATTAATATAAAAGGAGCAAGCGAAAACTTGCTCCTTTTTAATACAACGCGAACAATTTCACGGTGTGCTCGTAGAGGAGGCATTTTGCCTCATTCACATAGAAGTTGTTTACTATCACTTACTATTTCATCATACACATTGTCCATTTCTTTCGCGCCAAAGAAATGGACAAAAGAAGGCGCATAAGGGAAGGAGGTTTCGATTCCTCCTTCCCTTATGTATCCCATCCTCCAAAGCGACTTTTTCATCATTTTGCTATATAATACTTTTTAGCTGTGGAAGATGAAAAAGAGTTGTTTGCTCCCGTCGAATGTTGTGGTTCAGGGTTATGTAATGCGTTTAATGCTTTGTATGAATTTTATTAATATCTCTCTTTCCATTAAAACGATAATAATTTTATTTTTAGCTGTGCGAGTTTTCTATCAATTTCTCTGTTTTGTTAAACATTAGGAAAAAACGGCTCCGCCGGCGGAAATTTGTTTGTTGACGAACACCGCCGTGTGCTTGACCGTGGATAATGATTATCAGAGCATTTTTAAGATTTATGCAGATGAATAAAATTAAAAGAAGCAAGCGAAAACTTGCTCCTTTTTTTGTATTACGGTGGGGAGAGCCTCTCCCTTTGGGAGAGGTGTCACGTAGTGTGCGTGACGGAGAGGGCGCCCTCTCACCCGACTATGTCGGGAGCTCTCCCAAAGGGAGAGCCTTTTCAATGATTGACTCTTTTATTACATTTTTCTGAGAAAATCCTCTCGTGTATTAAAAAACAAAGAAAAATACTCCTGCATATTTTTAAGCTCATACCATGACTTTTCGCAAACTGGTACGCTGTCAAGGTCATATATCCGCGCGCTTTCCATGGAAAGGAAAAAGGGCGAATGAGTGGCGATGATGAACTGACAACCGCAAAAGCGCGCCATATCGTCGATAATCGCGCAAAGCTTCCTTTGAAAATATGGAGCAAGGCTGTTTTCGGGCTCGTCCAACAGATAAAGACGGTTTTCCGCAAGCGTTCTGTTATAATACTCAATGACGGTCTCGCCGTTGGAATGCAAAGGGATAAGGCTTTCAGTACGCTCCTCGGTGAAACGGCGCATGGACTTACTGCGCGCCTCGTTTTGCAGCTTCAGCTTATCAAGGTCGTCCATATCGCGGAAGACGACACGGTTGTATTTTGCTTGCATATAGTCGCGCTCGGCGGCTTGCTTTTCATTGTTAAGCCGTTCGTTTTTACTGCGGGAAAAAAGAATAGATGAAAAAATATCGTCGCTTGTGATGACCTTTGAGCCTTGTGGAATGCTCATCATAACGCCGTCGTCATCGTAGGCAAGGGAATAATCGCAAAAATCATGGGCATAGGTGTCGAAAAGACGGCTTTTGTTAAATTGAGTTTCCCTTGCAAGGCGAAGCTTTTCGCCGATAAGGTTGAGCAAAGTGGACTTGCCTGAGCCGTTTGAGCCATAGAGAATAGTGATGGGGCTGAAGATAAGAGGCTCAATATCACGGAAGGCAAAAAGACCGAATGGGTATTCATTTGGTGTAACTATGCTTTCTTCCGCTTCGCGCGTAGGCAAAGTAAAGCTTTTTAAATAAACCATAGTAAGCATCCTTTCGTTTTTATTATATCACCACTGCATACAAAAGTCAATGCCCACAAGCTTGCAACATTTATAGCCAAAGCCTCCCTTGTGCATACACAAGGGAGGCTTTGGCTATAAATTATTGTTATACCATGAAAAAACTGATCTTAGAATACGGTGCTATGGTTTGCAGGTTTGTTTTCGTCCTCGTTTTGCTGACGCATGATCTCCGCGTAGCGAAGCATTTGCTTGCGCGAGGTAACGCCGAGCTTTCCGAGAAGGTTGTGATTGTGATATTTAAGCGTGCTTTCCTTTATTCCCATAAGTTCAAGGATCTCTGCGGCGCTTTTTCCTGCAAGGTAAAGCTCGAAAAGATTTCTCTCTGCCTTTGTCAGCGTTTGAAGCCCGCTTAAAAAGTATGCGTAATCAGCAGGGTCTATCTCGGCTTTTCTGGAATATGCCAAGTGCTCGATCTTCTTTTGCACGCGTAAAAGCTCTTCCTGCGCTTTTTCGTATTCCAGTTCAGTTTTGCGGAATGATGACAATGCACTTTCATATTCCTGCTGTAAGCGAAGCTTTTCTGCTTCTGATACTTGATGCTTTTTTTCAAGAGCATCAAGTGCTTCTCCGTGCTCCTTTTCCTGCTTGTCGAGATATGCGATAAGGTCGAGTATCTCAGGAATGTCCGAGGATGCTCGCTTATTTGATTTTATTTGTTCAAGCGCGGTTAAAATCGGGGAGAGGAAGCGTCTGCTGAAAAAACGGCAAAAGCTTACGGTGAAAAACAGAAGCAAAACTAAAAGTCCGCAGGTCTGCGCAAAGCTTTTAAGCCTTGCACGGTCGTAATCTGTTTTCGGTATCATCGTTACCAATAGCTGCTGACTTTCATCGGACGAAAGGGAAACTTTCTTTGTAACGCCGATGTATGAGAAAATATCGTCCGTAAAAACGGAGAAACCGTGATTGCCTTTTTGTATGGCGTAATCCTCGGTCAAGGAATGGAAATATCCGTCTGCTCCGCCGCAGTACATAGCCTGCTTTGAAATAAGGACGTTGTCGTGGGCAGTTGCCAAAAGACAGCTAAGGTGAGCAAGCCTTGACGGCTGAGTGTGATGTGTCATAAAGTAGCTGGCGCTGATCTCATATCCGCAAATGCCGTAAAACGTACCGTCCTTACTGAGCATGGGAATCGTCAATAAAAGCACCTGCTCCGACGTACCGGGCAGAGTAAAGGGTGAAGTGATGCGGTAAGCGGTATTTAGCGGATGCGCGGCGTCGGAGATAAGCTTTGCATAATCGGGAAAAAGGTCTGTGCGAAATTCCAATCGCCATTTGCGGTGAGGCGTAATACCTTTTGCAAGGGCAATGTCAGAATTTCCTCGGTACAAAAGCACCTCGGAATCGGAGTGAAGGTAGCCGCTTGTCTGAAGATAAAGCCCTGTTTTTGAGTGGGCAGATTGAGCAAGGGAGCTGTTGACGGTTGCGTTTAGCATAAGGAAAGCGCCCGAACAGTTGGTTTGAAGCAGCTTTTGCCGCAAAGGCTCGATCATTGCGCTTTGCAAGGCGGCGATACTGTCCTTTGAATCGGTCAATTGGTAAAAAGATATGTTTTGCTCGGAAAGAGTGTCCTCCAGAATCGAGGTCATATTTTCTGAAAGAGAAATGGCAGATGCGGCAAGGTGATCGAAATGGGATGAAACATCCTTTTCGAAAATCTCCATTTGTGTCGTCAAAGACTCGTAATATATTTCTGCTGTGTTATTTGTCCGTCCAAACAGGATAAGACATGATGCGAGGATAAAAAGGAGCAAGACGGCTAAAAGGAGCATATAGACGAAAAGCTTGCGCTTTAGCGTCCATTCGGAATGCTTAAAGGCAGATATCTTTGCCATACTCCCACCTCAATCAGTCAATATCGCAGAAAAAGCTCCACATTTCTTCTGTTAAAACGGAAATGTCTTCGCCGTTTTGATAGCGCTCAGTCAAAGAAGGTTGATTTTCGCGAAGCCAGTCGTAAAGCGCGTTCGTTTTGTCATAAAAGCCGTCAAAATCGGGACGGACGATGGGCGTATAACCGTCGTGCATTGTCTTGATTGCGTTGTAGAGGCTTTCATAGCCTTTATCCTCAAACGCATAACCGTCGATTGCCGCGAAAGCTCTGTTTGTTACAGGCATATATCCTGTTTTAACAACAAAATCAAGATTACGTTCGCTCTCAGTAAACCATTTTATAAATTCATAAGCGGCTTCAGCCTTTTGTTCAGTTGTTTTATATGCGCATATGCCGACACCGGTCTGCGGCATATATTCATGCTCACCGCCTGATTTCGGCAAGGGCAATACCTGCAAATCGGTAGGTTCAGAGGTGTTGTCGGGGTAGGTGACTGTGTCGTTATAATATCCTATAGCCGCCGATGAGCCGATGCCTGAGGGAACTTCGCCCGTCATGACCTGCGTGTTGGCGTACATATTAGAAACGGTAATATGTCCCTTGGCAAACGCCTCGGCAAACATGGTAAAGGACTCCTTCACAGCAGGGTCATTCTCGTCGTACCAGCCGCTGTCTGTGTAGTCGAGCTTTCCGTAACGGGAGATAATGTCAAGCTCCAGATGGCGGATCAGATAGTCGAAGGCGCAAAACGCCTTGCCGTTTGACCAGTTATAATACTTTTCGGCAACATCGAAAAATCCGTTCCAATCGGACAAGCTTTCATATGTAACACCTGTATCCGCGGAAAAACGCTTGAACTGCGAGCCGTTGATAAACAGCGCATAGGTGGATTTTGATACGGGAAAAACAGCTAACTTTCCTTCAAACATACCGCTTTCAAGAAATTCAGGTACATAGCTGTTCAGCTCTTTATCGGTGAACCATTGTCCAAGGTCAACGAGATTGTCAGCTCCCAAGGACGGAGCGTTTTGCGTGTGGCAGGAGAAAAGATCGGGCATCTCAAGCGCACCGGGCTTTCCTGCTTGCGCATCTAAAAGCTGGGCAAGAATTTTTGATGTACCCGTCACGTTGGTGACGATGACCTGAATGCCTTTTTCCTTGCCGACCGTGTCGTTGAACTCGTCAACAAGAAGATTCATCGGTGCGTTTGCCTGCTCACCGTAAACGTGCCATATGGTGAGTGTGACAGGGTCATCAGGGTCGAGCAGAGTGCTGTTAGAGCAACCGCTTGCCATGCAGACAGTGCTGATGACGATAAGCAAAAGCAAAATGATCCTTGTTAAAATTTGAGTGCGGGATTTTTTCATAATTTGTTCCTCCTCGGCATTTGTAGCCTTGTTTTGAAGATTTTGAAGCAAAAAACATAAAAAAATTTATGTTTTCCCCACCTTTTGCCTGTTTGGGTGGGGGACAAAATCCTAAAAATCCATATAATATATATTGCAGGAGCAATTCAAGGAGGGTATAAGGTCCTGTCTTCGACACAAAGAAGTTTGGGGTACCCCGTGGTGATAACTCATCATGTCTCGGAACGCGCGCCAACGGATTCGAGACCACCCCGTTTATTTTTATTATTATAACATAGAACATTGCGAAAGTCAATGGTGATGACGGCGCAATGCTCGTGTCAAAAAAACACGGAGGGAGGCAACGTCTTGTGAACAGAAAAAATACTGCAACGTACAAGATAATTTTGGATTCGGGCGGAAACCGCTACAGCTTTTACTGCGAGTTGTCAGGAGCTTTGCTGTGTACGACCGAGCCGTACCGTGAGAAAACTGCGGAGCGTGAGCTGGAGCTTGCATGGGAAAGGGAAGGAAAACAGAATTTCAACTTGTGCCACAAGTGCGGAAAGTGGGTAATGGAGGCGCTGTTCAATGCTGATGCACTGGAATGCGTTGCCTGCGCGCCGTGGGAAAACACACCGCGCTACTGTAAGTTTTGCGGAGCAAAGGTGAATGCCTGTGACGCTGTCTGCCCAATGTGCGGAAAACAGCTTATTTATGGAGGTAGCTTTGATGATTGATCTTGCAAAAAGTGAAAAATACGTCCGACTCGAAGCTTTGGGCATGGGTCCGTACATGATGAAAAAACTGAAGGTCTGTCCTGAATGCGGTCGGCTTGTGGGAAAAAGGAGTTTTTTGTGCCCCATTTGCAAAAAACGTCTGCCGACGAAAACACTGTTCGACCTTTATAGAAAATTACATTTCCAGTGCCCACAGTGTAAAACGTCGTTGACGGCGGACGCGCAGTATTGCCCCCATTGCGGAAAAAAGGTCGTTTTTCATCCAAGCGAACAAATGACTGATTAATAAGGAGATATACACAATGAAAAAGATTACAAATTTTAAGCGCATATTTGCCGCGATGCTCTGTATGATCATGATGCTCAGCGTACTGCCGACATCGGTGTTTGCGGCGAAGGAGATGTTTACAACATATCAGATCGATGACGTTACCATTACCGGAATCGATGCGCCCACAGCAGGCAAAAAATTCGATTTTACAGCAGAGGAGAACTCTCAGAAATATAACGTCATCAAGGTTGCCTGGAAGTCGCAGTATGGCAATAATTACATAACAAGCACCTCTGAATCAGCAACTGCAGGAACAAAATACACGGTTTACGTGGTTCTTGAGGTTGCAACTCCCAATCACTATTTCATGACCGGAGAGGGAAGAGTATCGGCGGTTCCGTCTGTAACCGTAAACGGTAATGCTGCAAATGCAAACAATACGATGGATTACAGCCTTTTCTCGGTGGACGCATCCAAGTATGAGCACGATACCACGTATCAGAAATATTTGACCGTTATGTATACCTTTCCGACGGTTGAAGCGGCTCCCATCGAAAGTATCGAGTTCGGCGTCCCTGCGCTTGTCCCCGGCGAGCGCGTTCCTATCACATGGCAAGATTCGGGAATAAGCATTGACGCTATAAACGGAAACGCGAACGACGGTCGGGTCAACGTTAACAAGTTTGAATGGACTTTGCAGGACGGCACTCCCCTTGCGGGAAATGCAGTCTTTGAATACGGCAAGAAATACGCACTGAAGCTTACGCTCAACACTGCCTACGGTGCAAGCTTTGCCACCGACGCAAATCACTTTTTAGCACAACCCGGCAAGCCGTTCCCCACCGTTACGGTGACCATGAACGGAAAGACGGCGACCGTCCTTCCGACGTACGACAACTATTCCAATATGTACGTAGTTGCATCCTGCGTATTTGACTGTGACACAACTGCTAAAATAAACAAGATCGAGATTGGCGGCATCGACGCACCCGTTGCGGGCAAAGCACCCGACTATACCTTCACCGGTGGTGCCGGATATGAGAACAACGGCAGAAACGATGCCTACTACAAGAACGGCGTTTGCTGGTCAGAGGTGGGAAGCTCGTATATCCTCTGTGACGGCACGCAGGCATTCTTGCCTGGTAAGGCTTACCAGGTGGACATCCGCATAAAGGCAAAGCATGGGTATGAATTTGCCACCAATTCTTACGGTAACGTTTCTATGACTGCTACTGTTAACGGCAAGAGCGCAACTATCTCCGGAAACAAGAACGAAATACTCGTTACATATGCATTCTCTGCTACAGGAAGCGTAGCCATTGGTAATGTTGGTGTTACCGACATCGATGCACCCGTTACGGGTCAGTCGCCCGACTACACCGCGTCGTATACAAATGTAAATTATGGTGCCGCGAATTATAATGATAAATCCACGAAAAACGGTATTTCCTGGTACAATGAAACCGATAAGAAAATCATGTCCACCTCCGACAAGTTTGAAGCTGGCAAGACCTATACCGTTCAGGTTACGATCTGGACAAATGAAGGTTATGAATTCCAATACAAATCCGGTGCGGTGAATGTAGCCGGTACCGTCAATGGCAAAAATGCTGACGTAAGCTCCAGAAACAATGAAGAAGTTACGCTATACTACACCTTCCCTAAAACCGAGGAGCATAAATGCTTACCGCTGAAGGTTGACGAGGTCAAGGCAACCTGCGAGGATGTTGGTAAGAAAGCTTACTACTTCTGCCCCGAGTGCGGCAAAAACTTTGAGGACTCCAAGTGCACGAAGGAAATTTCCGATATCAATGCGTGGGGCATGATCGAAAAGCTTGGCCATACGGGTGGCAAGGCGACTTGCACGGAGCTTGCAAGATGCTCAAGATGCGACACACCTTACGGTGCTAAAGCTCCCCATAATTATGGAAGCGGTTGGGACTATAAGGATGCCATAGGCCATGCCCACGTTTGCAAAACTTGCGATGCTCCTGACACACTGCAGCCTCATACGGGCGGCGTAGCCGAATGCGGCAAGTTTTCCAAATGCGTTGAGTGTAAAATGGAATACGGCGAGGAGGGTGAGCACAAGTGGAGCGAAAATTGGGCTTATACGGACAGTAAAGGACACGCTCACGAATGCAGTCTTTGCGGAAAGCACGACGATATCGTAGCTCATTCAGGCGGCACGGCAGATTGCCAAAATAAGGCGAAATGCGAGGCTTGCAGTACTGAATACGGAAAGACGGGCGAGCATAAATGGAGCGAAGAATATGACTATATTACATCTTCGGGCCATGCTCATACCTGCACCGTTGCGGGATGCGACGAGCATGACAAGGCTGTAAAGCATACGGCAGGCCCTGAAGCGACGGAAACAACAAGCCAAAACTGCACCGTTTGCAATTATATGATCGCTCCCGCAAAAGACCATGAGCATAAGCTGACAAAGGTTGCGAAGATAGCTGAAACCTGCACGCAAGCGGGTCAAAAACAGCATTTTATCTGCGATGGATGCGGCAAGCTGTTTGCTGATAACAAGGCGAAGGAAGAAATAACCGAGGACGATATAGTTATTCCCGCAACAGGTCATAAAGAGTCCAAGTGGAAAACAGACGGAGAAAAGCATTGGAAGGAATGTACGGTCAAAAACTGTAAGATTATTATTGAAGGAACGGAAGGCGTACACGAAATCGGCGAGAAGAACAGATGCACCGTTTGCAACTATAGAAGCGGAGAAGTGATTACGGAAACGGAAGACCCAACGCCCACGGATACGGAGGCGGCACCGACACCTACGGAAGCTGTAAATACGCCCACGCCCGCGGAAACAGACGAAACGCCTGCCCCAACCAAATCTGAAGACACACCTACTCCCAATTCTCCGAGCGACGAGCCAGCAGCGGATGATGAGCCGAGCGGCAGCGTCGTTTGGATCATCGTGGCGGTAGCGGCTGTCATCGTAATAGGCGGTATAGCTGCGGCGGTTGCTGTAATGGTGAAGAAAAAGAAAAAATAAGGCTTTAAAGCTATATTCATCAAAAATGAAAGGTGAGATATGCTGAGGTGAAAAATATGAAATGGCTGATATTAGGTATCGGAATCGTATGCGCCGCGGCATCGGCTGTAGCGCTCGCCGTAAAAAAGCGTCGCAAAGGTGCTGAAACAGACGATGTGGATGGCGGAGTTCGGCACTATAACAGCGGTGATGATGCACCGAAGGAGATAAAATCCACCGAAATTACAGAGTTTAACTGTACGTTTTCTCTGTTTGCCGACGCAGAAGAGGGCGAGCTTGAATGCGGATTGTATAAATGCAAGGCTGTTTTAAATGGCGGAGCTGTCGATTGCAATATCAGATGGCGCGACCGCACGGGAAAGGGCGACGACCTTTCATTTGAAGCGGATGCGGCATTTATGGAAAATCTACAGCAAATAGCTTGTGAATATAACCTTGCAAAGCATAACGGATACAGCTATTCTGTAAGCGGTTTGCCCGATATGTACGGCGCATTGCTGGATATCAGATATGCATCGGGAGAATCTATCTATGCGTATAATAACCAAAGCAACTTTTTGCCGCGTGCGATGCTTAAAAAGCTGTTTGATTTATTTACATCACTGAATAAATAATAACTACGGAGGGAAAATCATGTCGATATTTGATAAGCTTAAGAAAACTGTAAACGAAGCGCTGAACGGAGACGCGAAAAAAGCACCTTCGGCAAGCACGTCAGATAAGGAGACCTTTACCTTTGAGGCTCTGCCTGAAAGTCTTGCTGAGTTGAAGGCTTTGCCTGAGGCGGCGATGGACACACCCTTCAAGACGGCGGCACTTACCGTTTGTGCGCTGTGCGCTTACGCGGCAGATAAGCAGGTCGGCGTTGAAATGCTGAATTTCCTGCTGGGACCGCGTCCGCTAAACAACGTGCAAAAATCCTTTTTGAATGACCGATTCATGGACGGACATCACGTGCCATTTTCCTACTTCAAGGGCGCTGTTCCTGAAAACGATTATACACCTGATACACCCTTTACGATCACAGTGGAAGCCGGCACTTATTCCGATGCCAACGCAGGCGAAGGTTACAAAAAGCTATTTATCAGAAGCGGCGGCGCAGACAGTCCGCGCGAGATCGTGCTTCGCATGAGAGGCGACGGAACGTGGTTTCTTTGGGAACAGTTTTTGCTTGTAAGCATACGCAAGGCAAAGTCTGACGACCCGTGGGCATAATATAAAGGAGGATTACATATGGGACTGTTTGATAAAAAATATTGTGATATTTGCGGCGAAAAAATAGGATTTCTCGGCAACCGTAAGCTTGAGGACGGAAATCTTTGTAAGGATTGTGCGCGAAAGCTCTCTCCGTTTTTCAGAGAGCGCCGAAGCTCCACCGTGCAGGAGATACGTGATCAGCTTGCTTACAGGGAAGAAAATGCAAAGAAGCTGGAGCAGTTTCATCCCAATATGGTGTTTGGTACAGATGAAAAGGTTTATCTTGATATGAACGCAAAAAAGCTTGTTGTAACGGGAGCAAGAAATTTCAGAGAAGACAATCCTGATATTATAGACTATTCACAGATAATTTCCTGCGAAAAAAGCATTGAGGATAACAAAGAGGAGATCTTTTTCACGGATAAAGAAGGCAATGAAAAAAGCTATTATCCGCCTCGATACAGCTATTCGTATGAATTTCACGTTACTTTCCAAATCGACTCTCCGTGGTTTGACGAGATCAGCGTAGATCTCAATAACGGCGAAAGACCTGATGACAGAAATTCCGACACGTTTATTGAACAGCAAATGAAGATGAACGAGCTTGTGTCGATCATTAATAGCTGGATACATCCCGAACTGTCAGAATCAGTACTGATGGGACCTGATGTATATGTTATGAATATGCAAAAACAGTCCGTACCGATGCAAAGTGCTGAGCTTCAAACGGAAGAAAGCAGTAACACAGGTAGCTGGAAATGCAGCTGCGGTACGGAAAACACAAGTAAATTTTGCACGGAATGCGGAAGTGCACGTCCGTAATACGGAGATTATGGAAAACTTATGATTTTGCATAATCTTTGTGAAAGAGGTAAAATATGAAAAAACAATTGGAAAGAATAATCAGCATACTGATGTGCGCGGTGCTTATCTTCGGAAGCTCCTTCGGGATGAAGTTCGATGAGCATATCCATCTGGACGATCACGGCCATGAGCAGACTGAGACGGAGCATGATGATCACGGCTTTGAGGAAGAAATCTACGTAGATGAACATAATCACGAGGAAGAACAGGCGCAGTTTGATCTTCTGTCTGTTTGCGAGAGCGTGCTTGACTTTTTGCTTTCGGGAATATCTGTCACTGCATATGCCGATTATGAAGACGGCGTCGAGTGCGAATACTGTGGCGGATGGCGTTACGACGATTGGAAGTGCGAGAACGGCGACCACTGCGGCGAGGGCGCGGACGGTGACTGCTACGAAGAGCACCACTGCGGATACTGCGGTGCGTGCGAGGAAGACAACGAGATGTGCGACGACTGCGGAAACTGCCTTGAGGATCACTGCGAGTGTGACGAAAAGTGCCGCGGCTGCTACAACGTAGGCGATGCCGTCTGCTCCGAATGCGGTGAAAAATGCGTTGACTGTGCGGAATGGATCTGCGATGACTGCGGCAAGTGCCCCGACTGTGCAGGAAACGAGGCATACTGTTCCGTTTGCGACATCTGCCTGAACTGCGCCGAATGGATCTGCTACTGCGGTGACGGATGCTCACGATGTGCCCTCGGCTGTCCTGATTGCTATGAGGTGTGTACCAACTGCGAGCCCGAAAAGATGTGTCTCCAATGCTCGTACTGTATAGACTGCATGGGTGGCGAGGGAAGCTTCTGCGAGACGTGCCAGCTATGCGAGAACTGCGTTGAGGCAGTCTGTTACTGCGGACAAGGGTGTTCGGAGTGCACGTACGTGTGTTCGGAATGCGGTGAAAAATGCGAAAACTGCGCCGACGGAGAGGTCTGTATTGAATGCGGAACGTGTAAAAACTGCGCGGGCGGGGAAGGCAGTTTCTGCGACAGCTGCAGCATATGTGAAAACTGTGTGGAGCAGGTGTGCTACTGTGGAAACGGATGCTCGAACTGTGCCGTGATCTGCCCCGACTGCGGTGAAAAATGCGAGTCTTGTGCTGACGATCAGCTTTGCAGCGAATGCAACATTTGTTGGGACTGCGTTGGCGGCGACGGTAACTACTGTGAGGAATGCGGCATCTGTAAAAATTGCGTAGATTACATTTGCTCCTGCGGACAGGGTTGCTCACAATGTGCCGAAATATGTCCCGAATGCGGCGAAAAATGCGAAAACTGCGCTGACGATCAGCTTTGCGGAAGCTGTGGAATCTGCTTTGACTGTGTAGGAGGCGAAGGGGCATACTGTGCTCAATGCGGTGAATGTGAAAGATGCGTTGAGCAGGTGTGCTACTGCGGAAACGGATGCTCCAATTGTGCCGAAATATGTCCCGAATGCGGCGAAAAATGCGAAAACTGCGCTGACGATCAGCTTTGCGGAAGCTGTGGAATCTGTTGGGATTGCGTTGGCGGCGAGGGGGCATATTGTGCCCAGTGCGGCGAGTGTGAAAACTGCGTTGATCAGGTATGTTATTGCGGAAACGGATGCTCCAACTGTGCCGCAATATGTCCCGAATGCGGTGAAGTGTGCGAAAACTGCGCTGACGACGAGCTTTGCGGCGGCTGCGGACTGTGTATTGGATGCGTCGGAGGCGAAGAACTGTTTTGTAAAGAATGCGGAGAATGTGTAAACTGCGTTGGAATGGTGTGCGATTGTGGAAATGGTTGCGCACAGTGCGCTGCGGTATGTCCGGAATGCGGTGAGAAATGTGAAAACTGCGCTGA
>SVND01000008.1 GCA_015067075.1 Oscillospiraceae bacterium | reverse complement strand
CTTTCCAGGTTGTACCGTCAAGCGTATACTCAACAACAATGTCAAGATTGCCTGCGGTGATCACGTTGCTGCCGGAAGCAGCGGAATCTGTGAACCACGCAAACGTAGTTCCGAGAAGCATTGTGAAGCAGAGAAGGAGTGCCACAACACTGCTAAACAATGCTCTCTTAGTGGTTTTGCTATTCGTCATTTTGTTTTACCTCCTATTTTAGATTTTCGTTAGACGAATATATATAAACAGCCTTTCGCTGCCTATACCTTACTGCTCGGACGATTGCCCATCATTTGCCTCGAGCTGCTGCTTGAGTGCCTGCAGCTCTTTCATCATTTCCATTGACTGTCTGCGTTCTTCCTCGATCTTTGCGCGCTCTGCTTGAAGCTCTTCCATTTGCTCCTTCTTGTATCTGCGGAACAGCTGAACGCATTGAAATCCTTGATACAGAATAAGCAGAAGAAAAGGAACGAAAATACAAAGAATATAACCGGGTGTCGTTTTTAAAAACTGAAAAAACGAGCCTATATTGGGTATTTTGCCTGTGTATTTTCCGAGAACATAAGGATATGTAACCAGTGTTTCGTCGTTTGTGTCTGTCGTTGTACCGTAGGTAACAAAAGCCGGATCGCCATAGTAATCAGTAGTAATCTCTCTTATCTTGTGTGTAACGGTATCACCGAAATTGTTCGGATTCTGTGAGGTAAAGGCGATAATGTCACCAACTTGCAGGGTAGCGGGGTCGACGTTTTTAACAAAGACAATATCACCCGCATCAAAATCCGTCGCACTCATTGAGTCAGAACGGACGATGAAAAATTTATATCCGAAAACACTTCTGTTTGCCTGGTCAAAGGTATTGACAGAAATCAAGGTAAATATCATCATTCCCACCGTAGCGACTACAAGCGCCCATACAAGAACGGTGGATATGATGTTTAATGCTTTTTTCATGAACTGCCTCCTTTCCGTTAATCAAAATCCTTGTTGGGGTTGTTCTTCTCTTGTACCGCGTCGGCACAGAGATCAAACCGAAGCTGCCAGTTTTGCGAGGCGTTTCCGCTGTCCTCGGGATAATGGAAGCGAAGCGTGAGATTACGCTTTTCTCCAACCAGGAGGATATCATCGGCGGCGATTACATTTTGCCGCGTCAGATTGTTTGCAGTACCTTTGTACAAAACCTTGTCACCGTCAAGGACGGTGATCTCCAACACGTCGGCAAGACCGCCCACCACATTGTCAAAGTATATTTTGTAATAAACTGCCCAGGTGCTTTGATTTTTTATGTAAAACGGTTTTTCAACCGTCATACCAGGTTCAAAGAGATATTCGTGTTCCTCGATGACGGGCTTACCGCCGTTGAGGTCAATACTGACAATGCCTGTTTTGAAATAGTTGCCCTCCACCGTAACGGTGGCATAAAACAGGGCGTAGGTCGTAATACATAAGGCACAAGCGAGGAAAATTGCGATAACAACGCTCAATGTCAATCGCTTTGCTGTGTTTAGTTTAATGCTCATTCGCTTTCTCATCCTCCTGTTCGTCGATATGTCTGCGGCGTTTTGGCCAAAGAAGGATGATATTTAAAAGAAGAGAGAAGATAGCGATCCAGAACCAAATGCAGAAATGGGAATTATCGCCCGTCGGCGGAGGATATATCAATTCGCCTTCATCAGAGCCGTCAGGAGCCTTTGTTTCTTCAGGTTCAGTCGGATCGTCGGGAACGGTGGTATCTTCAGGGTCTTTCGAATCATCGGGATCGGTAATATCACCGGGAGTCGGAGTTGGATCGCTGCTGATCTCCTCAACCCACCAGCGGAAGTCTGCAACGAGTTCTTTGTTCATATACTCGTTACCAACGCTGTTATCAAAATAGGCTGTAATGTCATAGATAAGTTCGGTTGTTTTGCCGGAAACTGTAGCTATACGGTGATTGATGCTTTCAGGCATATCACGCATAAGTCCGTCGTAAAGGACCTTGTTCTCACCGCGCAAAACAATTTTGCATTTCAAAACTTCGGAGAGCTTTTCGTAGCCCGGCCGTATATCTGCGTGGAAACGGACTGTAACGATTCCTATATGGGATACCTTTACGAGATAGGTATTTGTTTCGCTGTCGCCGGGAAACATATTTACACATTTGAACGGTTCGCTGTCTTCAGCGTGGTTTTTATAAATGAAAATAAACGTTTCCTTTGCGCTGTCCGAAGTAAAGACTGTTTTGGAAAGTGCCATCATAGGAAAATTGGCGGAAAGATTGACCGTCGGAGCCGATGCACAAAGCAGAACGGAACCTGTACGGAAATGTATTACCTGCGTTCCTGTATTTAATTCGCTGCTACTTGTTGGATCTATGTAATTATCGGGAATGACAGTAGTGCCACTTGACGGATCATGCTGTCCGCAAATGATAACGCTCGCCAAAGCAACTAGACTTAGTCCAAGCAATACGGCAAGGATAATTATAGTTATTTTCATATTTTTAAGAGTGTTCGCCACGGATTCAACCTCCTTGATTTTTTATTTTAGATAAGGACACCATAGCTTCAAAGAACCTTTTTGTACAGCTCTTTGAACTTCTTGACACATTCAAACGCAGAAAGCTCCCTTGATAGCAAAAATAAATTTATTATCAAGCAAAACAACTGTTTAAGTAATCATTTGTTTCTCTGCATTATGGACACAAATTTAAGAATGTAATATTTGTTTATAAAGATAAAAAACTACATAATGAGAGTTATGTGATAAAAAAGAAAAATATTTCTCCGGCTCATCATTTATAAAAAGAAAAAAAGGCACAACAAAAAGCCTTTCGCCGTATTTTTAAAGAAAAATGTACGAAAGGCGTTTTAATCATGCAATTTTTTACATAAAATTAAACAAATTAATAAAAAAGCCTTGTTTTTATTCAGGTTTTGTGGTATAATGCTTTATGTATATAAAAAATAATTAGTACTTAATATCACATAACTCTCATTATGTTTCCGTTGGTCTCGGCGCATCTGCGTCGGGCTTTTTTTATACGATCAGATGCATATGTGCCATCTTGCGTTTGTGTTCTGCACCGGTAGTAACAATATAAATACGAGTGGTATTTATGCTGGCGTGTCCAAGTATATCTGCAAGCTTAGCAATGTCTTTTTCTATACCGTAAAAGGTTCTTGCGAACAGATGGCGAAGATTATGAGGAAAAACCTTGCTCGGCGATACATTTGCCTGTTTGCACAACGCCTTCATTTCCTTCCATATATTATTGCGGCTTATTGGGTTGCCGTTTCTTGTAACAAATACAGCACCAGATGTGATTTTTTGTTCTTTGACATAACGGAGTAGTTTTTTCTTTAGCTCGGGAACAATGAAGATACGTCGGTTTTTTCCCTTGCAGCTGACAACAGCTTCGCCCCTTTTCAATGCTTCAACCGTGATATACTGCAGTTCACTTACGCGGATACCGGTTCCACAGATTGCTTGAATAATGAGATTGAGCCGTTCGTTATGCCTGGCTTTGGCTGCATTAAGCAATCGTAGATATTCTGCGCGCGAGAGCTCTTTTTCTTCGGAACAGTAGGCTTGTCTTTGCACTTTAAACTGTTTTATACAAAGGTCGTGCCAACCACAGAAACGAAAAAAAGAGTTTAATGCCGCAATCATAGAGTTAGCACTTGATACTGCGTAAGAAGCGCCGAGTTTGTTTTTGTATTCCAACACAATTTGCTTTGATATTTCGGATGTGCTTGTAAAGTCAGCAAAAAATCTTATATCACGCATATATTTTTCTATGGTCGCAGCACTTCTTTCCTCTTCTTTCAAATACAATTCAAATGCTTGCATTTTCTTTATTTCAAGTATTCTTTTTTTCATAAAAATCTCCTTACGTTAGATTGTTGATATTATTATTTTACCAAATTTTTGCGAATAATTCCTAAATATTTGATACAGGCAGTTTTGTACCATGAAATATTTCAGATTTAAGGGATTAAAATTGAAAGGGACGATGCGGTGAGTGAAAAATAAAGCGGGATGTATATCAATTTCGGACAATATAACGCTTGTTTAAGTGGTTTTATAACTGCCATTTGAAGTGAGAGCATTATAATGTGTTTTTTGACGTTAAGTAACAATGTGTTGATTTTCTATAAAAAATAATATATAATTATAGAAACAAAAAGAAATATTGAAAGGAACTATGATGACGATGAAAAAAATACGTTTAACAGCGTTGATGCTTGTACTGATGTTGCTTGCGATCGCTGTAGGATGCGGTGGAAACGGCGCAACGCCGCAAGAAACACCGACGCCGACCGTGGCGGAGCAGGTAACACCGACAAAGACGGAAAGACCTACTTCGTCTCCGACGCCCACGCCTGAGCCGTGGATACGAACGACTGATACACCGATTCCCACACCGCCTGAAAAAACAGATGTCGTTTTCACAATAGGTGAGGATGCGGACGGAAAGGTAATAACGAACAAGGTCAGCGACATAAATCTCTGGAATTATCTTGAGGATTGGGCTACAAGGTATCCTGTGGATGTATCAGAAACGTATTTTTCGGAAAAGCTTCCCTTTGCGGAGTACATACATTTCATGACAGGAACGGGCGGAGGACTTAACCATGATCTGTTCGTGAGTGTTTCGGACCTTGAAACGCTGGACGATTATAAATTTGATAAGCTGATAAACGCTTGCAAAAAGGTCGTGCGGCAGGGACTTAAGCCTTATATAAAGACAGGAGCTGTGCCTGTAAAGTATTCGGGCAAGGGTGAATACGGAGGATTCGGTGTTAATACAAGACCGCCTGAAAATTACGACGCATACTATGATTATATTTATAATATAGCAAAAGCTCTCGTTGAGCAGTTCGGGCTTGAGGAAGTGAAAACGTGGCGATGGGGATGTTTGACGGAGTTTGAAAATGCTGATTGGTTTCATTTGGACAGAGACCCCGTAAAAAGCCGCGATGCTTTTTGCAAAATGTACGATTACACCGTAGCGGCGCTTCAGGATGCGATCTGCGAGGATATTGAGGTCGGCGCTCACGCCATGGCTGTTTCTGAGGGACTTTGGGATGAACGCGAGTTTATATATCACTGCGCAAACGGTACGAACTATAAAACGGGCGAAATAGGAACGAGGATCACGTTTATAAGCGCCTCATTCTATGACCATGCTCCCGGAAATTACAGCAAGTTTACACTTGCAAAAACTATCAACCATCTTCGTGATGCGGCGCTTTCCGTCGGACTTACTAATCTGAAATACGGTGTTGACGAAGGAAGATTTCTCGTCGGAACGGACGGAAAGGATCTTACGGCACGAACAGTTGGATATACTTTCCAAGCGGCTTATGATGCAAAGACTATAAAAACCATGATCGAAGAAGATATAGCATACTTTTCTGCGTGGTGCTATACAAGCGAAGGTATATGGGAGGGGCTTCCCAATGTAACGATGCACGTTGCAAACCTTTTCTACAAAATGGTTGGCTCTAAGCTTACGTCTGTCGATATAGCGGGAAAGGGAACGCTTGGTGATGAGATCGACGGATTTTCGGCGTATAACGAGGATGAGGAAAAACTGTATTTCATGGCGTATAACTTTAATGAGTATATGATAGCCACAAATGACGAATGGATAACGGCTAAAATACCTGTAAGCTACTTCCCTGAAGGCGTTACGGTAACTAATTGGACGGTTGATGATAATTCCAATTATTTTGACGATTTCCAAAGAGAAAGAGAAAAGTTTTTAAATATTCAGGATTACCATTTTGCATGGTCTAAGGACAGCGATTATACTGCGTCGCTTAATACCATAGGTGACTCGGCGGCGCTAAAACGTTTCCGCGCGGAGTATGATTATTACTATGAGCTTGCAAGGCTTAAGCCTGTAACGGTAACGCTTACACCTGAGGATGCGGTAGATGGATATTATACGATAGATGCGTATCTTGACCATCATGCGGTAGTGCTTTTAGAGTGTGAAAAGGTAAAATAAAAGAGCAGGGCAGATGACCAACGTGGTTATCTGCCCTTGGTTTTGCACAAAAAAACACCCACAAGTATTTTTACTTGTGGGTGAAGTGATTCAATTATTCGGAAAGAAGTCTTCTTGCTGTTACATAATACTTGGTGTAGTAGTTGGAATTCATGGTTTCGATTCTTACTACCTCGCCCTTGGAGGGAGCATGAATAAAGTTTCCGTCGCCGACGTAGATACCAACGTGACCGATGGGGGTGTTGAAAGAGGGAGACTTGAAGAATACAAGGTCGCCGGGCTCAAGCTCGCTCTTGCTGATTACCTTACCGTGCTTGGACTGAGATGTAGCGCCGCCGGGAAGGGAAATGTCAAAGTGCTTGTAAACGTATTTTACAAGACCTGCGCAATCGAAGCCTTCGCTGGGACTCTGACCGCCCCAAGTGTACTTGATTCCCAAGAATTTCTTTGCGTATTCAACGACCTCAAGCTGTTTGGAGCTTACGGTGCTGACGTTGTTGTTTTCGGTGCTGCTATTATTCTCGGATGTGTCGGGAGTGCTGCTGTTATCGTCAGAACTGCTTCCGCTGTTTTCGGAAAGCTTGATATATTCAGCGGAGACCCAACCCTTTTTATCTTTATATTCTATGTAATACCAGCCGTCTTCTTCATAGAAAACGTAAACCTTTGTGTCGCGGGGAATCTTTGCGATTATGTTGCTCTTGGAAGAAGTGGACTTTTCGGAACGGAAGTTAAGAACGCTTGCTGTAACGTATCCGTCGCCAAGCTCCTTATTTTCTTCGGCTCTCGGTGTGGGTGCAACTGTAGGGGATGTAGTATTGTTGTCATCATCGGCATCAACTGCGACGAGAACGGATTCTGTGTCGATATATTTTTGAGACATATATCCGACTATATCCTTATATTTGATCTTGTACCAACCGTCAGTTCCGTCGAGAATGTCAACTACAGTGCCTTTTTTCAAAGAGGTGATGACTTTGGTATCGGTGCTTGCGCCTTTGC
The DNA here is from genome assembly GCA_015067075.1 of Oscillospiraceae bacterium. Taxonomy (GTDB): domain Bacteria; phylum Bacillota; class Clostridia; order Oscillospirales; family SIG530; genus SIG530. The sequence continues at coordinate 48,241 of SVND01000008.1, read as the reverse complement.
GGACGTTTACAACGGATCCTGTGACAACGCCCTTGAGATCAACTGCAACGTAGTCTTTTGACATATAGCCGGAAAAGTCCTCAAAGCTAACCTTGTACCAATCACCCTTTTCGCCGAGTACGTTGACCTGTGTGCCTTCGGCAAGAGTAACGACAACGTCATACTTTGTGCCTGCGTCCTTGCGCATATTTACAGCGGAGCCGGTGACGACGCCCGTTGTTTCAGCAAATACCGTAAGGGTAAGGCAGAATACTAAAATCAAAGATATTATAGATGTTTTTGTAAATTTACCGAATAATTTCACGATAATGTCCTCCAAAAAGTAACAAAAACTGTGTGATAACAGCATTAATATGTTACCACACAGTGAAGATTTTGTCAACGATTTGTAACTATTTTTATGAGTAAAATCAGAAATTTCTACGTTTTGATGAAAAATATGCCTATTTTTAATGTCTATTTTGTGCAAATTCGACTAAAAATAATTACTAGAAAGTAACAAAGGGTGTAACGAATTGTTACTGTTCAGAGGCTAAAGCGCGTTCAAGCCAGATAAAACCGATGTCGAGAGCTTTGAAAAAGCCGTCCTTTTCGCTATGCTTAAGAATGCGGGCGCGGGGACGAAGAGATCTGTCGGAGAGCTGAAGCTCTGCAACGACTTTACTGGGAATCTCACGATCCTCGAAGGTTTTTGTTTCAGTTATATAAAACACAGCAATATACTTTTCGTTGGGGTCGCCGTAATATATGGTATTACCGCTTCTTACAAGAGGCTTTCCCTTGTACATGCAAAATTCTTTATTTGCAGCCATATTTAAACACCGTTCCTTTCGTTAAGTGTAATTATTCTGTATAAGTATAACATAAAAAAGGACGTTTGTAAAGTGTTTTTTGAAAATAATGCTTTATCTATTCAAGCGGGAATTTTTCATCCTCTAAAGTGCCGTACACCTGAACAACGTTATCAAAGCCGTCGAGCTCAAAGCTCAGCACGGAAATTCCTGATATCTCATCCTTTGTGTAGTAATGCACAAATTGACCGCTGCGCTCGTCGGGCTTGCCGATTATTTCTTCCACCTTGCTGTAATGCATACCGATAAAATCATATCGTGCGAGAAGATCATCGACGGAGATGATGGTGCGTTCGGGGGTGAATTTGTATGGAGTATTGAAATTTTCTATTCTGTCGACGGCGCTTCGTGCCGCTTTTGAGTTTATATTAAAATTACGCAAATCATTTTGATTTCTTATGTAGCAGTTAAAGTACAGGCTTGTGCGCAGCTCTTCCGAAAAATTATCGTCCCCGTTTTCTGCAACGTAGCTTTCATAATAATCGACGATAGCGGGGTAAGCATCGGGAGAAAGCACGCAAAGCGCTTCAATGTCCAAAGCTTCGATCTTTCCGCTTTCATAGGCATTTATATTATAACGGGCAATAAGACTGTCGCAATTTGACCAGCAAAGAATAAGAAAAACGGCGGAAAAAACGATGAAAACAGTTTTTGTTATGTTGAATTTTTTGAATTGACGAATTATCATAAGTATGAAAACAACGGCAAGCGTTATCATCAGAAGACTCGTGTATACTCGAAGCTGTGTAAGACCGTAAGCTTGTATGTACATTATCATTTTGCTTAATGCTATAGCGATAAAAAACAACGTAAATACAGAGAAAATACAGCTGAAAACCGTTAACGCCTTGTTTTGTGCGGAGTTTTCGTCTCGTTTTGCAAGAAGTCTTGAAAACAAAATTATGCAAAGGTTGATGAATGCTATGGCGCAAAGCTCAAAAAATCCCCGTCTTGCATACTCGGCAAAGGTGTAGTTTTCAGGACGGATGGATTCAAAAGCGGAGAGGAAATATGAGGTCTGCGAAATGAAAAACAAGATGTATACGGCACATATTACGGAAAGCACCGTAAATACCATGGCGCAGGGCATGGTGCGTGCGGAAGCGGAAGCACGGCTTAGTCTGTCTGCGTTTATATGGCTTGTGTGTCTGGCGTGGGCGTTGCCGTAAAGAATGGCAAAAATATATGCACCGATGGGTACGCCGAAAATGAGCTGAGCAATAATTTCAAAGGAGGTTGACGAAAGCTCAATGGTGATATTATCCATAAGAGCTTCAAAAGCAGCGTCAGCAACCATGAGAAGCGGAATGATAAAGAGCAGTAAAAATACAGATATGATTATACCTATAAATATATATAATAGCGTGCGTCCGCGCTTTTTTCCCGACTTGAAGGCACTTTGTGAGGAAAAAGCGGTGCTGAAATTTCCAAAAGCCACAGGAAAAAACTGATTGAGGCAATCAAAGGGGAAAAGCTTTGTATCCGTTTTGCAAACAGCAGCGACCCAAAGAACGTAAACGCCGATGATGAACAAGAAATTTAAAACGGAGAGAAGCTGATTTGCACCGACGAGAAAGTATGCCGATGAAATAAGACCTATAATAAGGTAAATAAGTGAGCTGCCGTGCAAGCGGTGACCGCGTTTTGTGAGATAGACGGCGGAAACTGCAAAAAGAGCGACGGCAAAAGCGAACGTGCCGAGAGCGAGGGAAAGCCCCATGTGGCAAAAAAGAAAGCCGAAAGCGAATAAAACGATTGCCATGACTGCATCAAAACGGTCATAGACGGGCTTTTCCAAAGTAATATTTACGGGTTCAAAGCTGTTATCCATATTAAAGTCTCCTTACATAATGATTTTAATCGTCCGTATATTCAAGAATATCTCCGGGCTGGCATTGAAGCACCTGACAAAGCTTGTCGAGAGTTGAAAAACGGATAGCCTTTGCTTTGTTGTTCTTAAGTATAGATAAGTTGGCGGGCGTTATACCTATTTTGTCGGAAAGCTCGCCTGCTGATATTTTTCGCTTTGCCATCATTACGTCTACATTTATTATAATAGCCATAGTGCACCTCTCTCATATGGTAAAGTCGTTTTCCGACTTTATCAATATCGCTTGGGCGATGGTGTTTTTTACTACGCGCACAATGAGCATCATGAAAAGCGCCGCTACACCGATGAGCACGAATGGTAAGTAGTAAAATCCCGAGACCAAGGAGATAACGCCTGCAACACCGCAGCACCAAGATATAATGCGCATGAACAGCGTGTTTCTATCGATGAAAATGTCACCCTTGCAAATGTTTGTCAAAAGCAAAAACAGACACACGAGAGCGATAACGGCAGGAACATAAAGGGAATAGACCGTTATCAAAAGCGGTGTTATAAGCGTGTCGGGCTTGCCTGTAACCGACATGTACCAGTTTAAAATATACGGCGCAAAAACGGCAACGGGCACAGAGAGGACGAGAAAGGCGGCTGTAAGTATTTGAGTAAGCTTAGCTGATTTGATGTTATCCCACATAAAAAAACGCTCCTTAAATCTTTTCGTTGAATACAGTATAAACCATCTTTTGCTTTTTGTCAATACTTTTTTATCGAAAAACGATAAATTTTTATTGAAATATTGCAAGCGTTAAAAAATCTGAGTCAAAATTGGTGCAAAAGTGTAAAAAAAGAAAAAAACTCTTTTCTTTTTCACAAAAATGAGGTATAATATATACAATATCTAAAAAGGAATGATTTTAATGGACAATAAAACGAAAAAGCCGCTTGGCTCGCGGTTGATGTCGGCCGTGCCTGCGGTGTCTCTTATATGCGGCTTGCTCGCGGCGCTTATAAGAATAATGCAGGGGAAAGCGGAAGGCGCGGCTGAAAACTCGTTGGCAAGCTTTTTGCCGTTTATCGTGCTTGCTGTATCGGCAATATTTATGGTGATCGCGCTGGCGCTGGGTAACAAGCGCCTTTGGCTTAAGGAAAGCGGCGAATTTTTAAAGATAAAGCAAATGATTCCGCCTGCAATGTCGCTTTTAGCGGGCTTACTTATAATCGCGGATTACGGAGTTTTGCTTTATCGCGCAATGACGGCAAATTCAGCAGAGCAGATACAACCTGTGTTTCTTGTAATAGCGATTTTAGGCGTGCTTTCAGGCGTATTTTTCATATTTAACGCATATATGTTTTATGTAGGACACAGCAAATTCAGAAAAATATCGTTTCTTGCTGTCATTCCGTCCGTTTGGATAATAATTTTATTATCCGTGACCTTTATGAAATTAAGTACGATAGCTAATATAAGCGCATATTATTATGATATAGTTGCTTATTGCGCAATGCTTGTATTCCTGTTCAGCTATGCGAAGGCTGTTGCATCTATGGGCAAACCGAAGATACTGTTCGTTTCAGGCGCTTTATTTACCTCCTGTGCCCTTGCCGCAACGCTTCCGCGCATATTTATGTGGGAATTTCTGACGCTGACGGCTGAGGACGTGGCTTTTTCACCGCTCATGGTATTTGCGGTGCTTGCCCTTGCGCTGTTTGCGGAGGAAAGCTTAGGCACGATGCTTAACTATGATGCCGATGCGCCCGTAGCCGCAAAGGAACAGGCGAATAAGGATAGCGATGGGGAAACGGCATCGGAGCAAGCTGTGGATAACGTAACCGAAGGCGTTTCCGAAAACATAGAAGAATAAAAACTACTCCCGATATTCTTTCAGACAGGATGTCGGGAGATTTTTTGTGCGCAAAATGCACAAAAAAACCGCAAAGGAAAACTTATTTTTTGTGGGATAAAAAGAAGTTGAAAAAAATTCAAAAAAATGCTTGACAAAAGGTGAAAAAATGAGTATTATATATACGGTTAGTGAAGGCTAACTTTTGTAAAATGCGATGCTTTGAGTTTTGAGGGTTGACGCATTTTTGTAAAAGTGGTGCGGAAAAAGTAATTATTTTTCCTTGGAACATAATCGGAGGGTTTGGCGTGAACACATTAAAACAAGCGAAGATAGGCAGAACTGTTAAAGTTGTAAAGCTTCATGGAGAAGGTGCTGTAAAGCGGCGCATAATGGACATGGGCATTACAAAAGGCGTCGAGATATACGTACGCAAGGTTGCGCCGTTAGGAGATCCTATAGAGGTAACAGTCCGCGGATATGAGCTTTCTCTTCGTAAAGCTGATGCTGAAATGGTTGAGATTGAATAAGTAAGAAAGAAAAATAATTTTTTTATATTTTAGGTTAGCTTTAACTAACCAAGAGGAGAGTAAGTCGGATGGGCATAAAAATTGCGCTTGCAGGAAACCCTAACAGTGGTAAAACTACAATGTTTAACGCGCTTACCGGTGCGAATCAATATGTAGGAAATTGGCCCGGCGTTACAGTTGAGAAGAAAGAAGGAAAGCTTAAAAAGCACGAAGACGTTATTATAACAGATCTTCCGGGAATTTATTCACTTTCGCCGTATACGCTTGAAGAGGTTGTAGCTAGAAACTATCTTGTAAACGAGTGTCCCGATGCAATCCTAAACATTGTTGACGGAACAAATCTTGAGCGAAATCTCTATCTTACAACGCAGCTTATGGAGCTTGGAATTCCTGTTGTTGTCGCCATAAATATGATGGACATTGTAAGAAAAAATGGAGATAAACTTGATACAAAAGAAATGTCAAAAACCTTGGGATGCAGCGTCGTAGAGATATCGGCGTTAAAAGGTGACGGCGTATTTGAAGCGGCAGAATTAGCGATAGAAGCGACGAAAAACAATAAACGAGTATTGCTTTATAATTTTTCAGGCATGGTGGAACATGCCCTTGCTCATATTGAGGAAGCTACTGTACATAATATGCCTGAGGAAAAACAGCGTTGGTATGCAGTTAAGATATTTGAGCGTGATGAGAAGGTACTCAAGCAGCTTAATATAGATAAGGCAACTTTAGAGCATATAGAAACTGACATTGCAGCTGTCGAAAAGGCTTTTGACGATGATTCTGAGAGCATTATAACAAATGAGCGATACATATATGTTGCGACAGTTCTTAAAAGCTGTTATAAGAAAAAGAATATAGGTAAGTATACTGTTTCCGATAAAATAGACAGGATCGTTACCAATCGAATCCTTGCAATTCCGATTTTTATTATGGTGATGCTGCTTGTTTATACGATATCTATCGGAACGATAGGTGATTGGACAGTTGGCTTTATGAATGATACGCTTTTTGGTGAGATCATCGTTCCTTCTGTAACGACATTTCTTGAAAACATTGGCTGTATGGATTGGTTGACAAGTCTTGTGGCTGATGGAATTATTGGCGGTGTAGGCGCTGTTCTTGGATTTGTACCACAAATGATGATACTTTTTATTCTACTTTCTTTGCTTGAAGATTGTGGATACATGGCTCGTGTCGCATTCATTATGGACAGAATTTTTCGCAAGTTCGGTCTTTCAGGTAAGAGCTTTATTCCCATGCTTGTGGCGTCGGGATGCGGAGTGCCGGGTGTAATGGCGAGCCGAACAATAGAGCAAGAGCGCGACAGAAGAATGACGGTTATGACAACGTGCTTTATTCCTTGCGGCGCAAAAATGCCTATAGTAGGACTTATTGCAGGCGCACTTTTCGGCGGAAGCGGACTTATTGCTACAGCGGCATATTTTATCGGTATCGGTGCTGTGATCGTATCGGGTATAATACTTAAGAAAACAAAAGCATTTTCAGGCAACCCAGCTCCCTTTGTAATGGAACTTCCTACTTATCACACGCCCGTTGCTTCCAATGTTCTCAGATCAACGTGGGAACGTGGATGGGACTTTATCAAACGCGCAGGTACTGTAATTTTAGCGGCGAGTGTAGTGATTTGGATACTTAACAGCCTTTCCTTTGAGGGTGGATTTCACTATATTGGCGGCGGCCAAGAGAAATCTATTCTTAATGTAATAGGCGAATGGATAGCATTTATTTTCGTACCTATTGGATTTGGAAAGTGGCAGGCGGCGGTTGCCACCATACTTGGACTGCTGGCAAAGGAAGAGGTCGTCGGCGTATTCGGTACTCTTTCCGAGATGCTTACCGAGGGTTCAGACATTCTCGGTGAGGTAGACGAGGGTACGTTTGAAAACGCCATACTTATCGGTAAGGAATTCTTTAACGGAAGCAAGCTTTCGGCATTTTCCTTCATGATATTCAACCTTCTTTGTGCACCGTGCTTTGCGGCTATGGGCGCGATAAAGCGCGAAATGAACAACTGGAAGTGGTCTGTTGCGGCTATCGGTTACATGTGCATATTTGCTTATGCAATATCGCTTATGGTATATCAGTTTGGTTTGCTTTTTACCGGCGCAGGATTCACGGTCTGGACGGCGGCAGCGATAATTGTTTTGATAGCAATGGTATATCTTCTTGTCAGAAGAAATAAATATGAGGAAAAAAGCCTTAAAAAATAAATGAATTGGAGGTGTTCGTATGAACGCATCTGCGCTGATAATGGCATCTGTAAATGTGCCTACGATCATAATTGCGGCAATAATTGCGGCAGTAGTTATCGCCATAGTCGTAAAGGGCATTATCAATAAGAAAAAAGGCAAAAGCTCCTGCTCTTGCGGCTGTTCATGCGGCGGCTGCTCCATGAACGGTATGTGTCATCCGAATACTAAAGAGTAAACAAAATAGGGAGATAAGGCGTATCCCTTGTCTCCCTGAATTTTTAAAGTTTGAGTTAGCATGAGCTAACTGTGGAGAAAATATGAGCATAGTAATAGTCGGCGGAAATGAATGTATGACAAGGCAGTATGTTGAGCTTTGCAAATCGTATAAATGCAAGGCGAGGGTATATGCAAAGATGGAGCGAGGACTGAAAGATATAGGAACACCTGATCTTATGGTGCTTTTTACAAGCACCATATCCCACAAAATGCTTCGCTGCGCATTAAGCGAAGCTCGCGGACAGAATATAAAAATTGCGCGAGCACATACAAGCTCAATGTCGGCGCTGAAAAATATTTTACAGCAGCACGCAGTAACGGCATAAAAAAACAGGGTACAGCTTCTGTACCCTGTTTGTGTTTCAAATTAGAATGCGATCTCGTGTCCCTGCTCGGAGGAATCGTAAAGAGCCTGCATGATCTTAGCTGTTACGATAACTGTGTCGATGTGAGAGGGAAGCTTTTCGCCTGTGCGGATGCAACGAACGAAGCTTGCGATCTCGTTGTCGAACATAGCGACATCGGGGAATTCAGGCTTTTCAGATGTAAGCTTGCCATCCTTTGCGCCAAAGAGAGTGAAGTCGCCGCCGTAGTTAAGGCGAACGCCTGCCTTTGTGCCGAGGAAGTCAACGTACATTTCGTTGATGCCGACATTCTGCGCCCAAGCACCGTTGATGGTGATCGTAGGACCGTCTGTGCGGATCATACCTGTGATAAAGTCTTCAACGTCGTACTTTCCGTTGTAATCGGGAGGACCTGCCCACATGCTTTCGTAAGCATATTCCTTCATGTTAACGCCAAGGCGAGAGAAAGCCTGAGCTGTAACAGTCTTGGGAGTGGGGTCGCCCGTGCAGTACATGATAAGGTCAAGGAAGTGTACACCCCAGTCGATGAGAACGCCGCCGCCTGCTTTTTCCTGCTGAGTGAAAGGACCGCCAAGTCCGGGAATAGAACGGTGAGAACGGAAGCTTCCGTATACTTCGTAAACTTCACCGAGAACGCCTTCGTCGATGAGCTGCTTGATCTTGTTTACAGCGGCGTTGAAGCGGTTAACAACACCGATGTTAAGAACTTTACCTGTTTCATGCTGAACCTTCTGCATCTCAAGAGCTTCAGCGTATGTGCGTGCTGCGGGCTTTTCGCAAAGAACGTTTTTTCCTGCGCGAAGGAAATCCATAGCGATGGGAGCATGAGCGAAGTTGGGAACGCAAACGGAAACAGCTTCAACCTCGGGATCATTGAGAATATCGTGATAATCAACGACAGCTGTACCGCAACCGTGCTCCTTTACCTTGTTTTCAGCACGTTCGGGAATGATGTCGCAGAAATACTTTATCTCTACATCGTCCATTTTCATGTAAGCAGGAATATGAGCGTTTGTAGCGATAGTACCGCAACCGATAATGGCTACTTTCATTTTATCCATGACAATACCTCCATAATAATTTTTGTTATACTACAATTATATACAAATATGAAAATTTGTCAATAAGCAATATGGCTTATTTTGTTATCCAAAAGCGTTGAAAATGCATTTTTTACGAAAAAACTGCTCTACGACAAAGCATAAAGCAGTTTTATGACTATTTGATATTGCGTGTTGAATAGTAAGTTTTGCCTGCCTGAATATCAGGGAAGAGCTCGTCGATTGTCACAAATTCATAATCAGAGCCTTCAAGCTCGTTTAAAACTATTTCGATCGCATCGACGCTTGTTTTGTAAAGGTCGTGTAAAAGAATGATAGAGCCTGAGGAAATGTGGGAAAGGATATGCTCTGCAACGATCTCGCTGTCGCGGTATTTCCAGTCCTCGGGGTCGACGTTCCATCGGATAGAAGGCAAGCCCTCATCTTTAAGAATACTCATTATGTGAGAGTTTGAGCTGCCGCCGGGCAAACGCAAAATGGTGGGACGCACTCCGATTACGCTTTCGATAGCATCAAGGGAATCCCGTATTTCCTTTAATATCTCATCATCGGATATCTTGGTAAAATACTGGTGGGAATAGGAGTGCGAGCCTATCTGATGGCCTTCATCGTATGCGCGCTTCAAAACCTTTTTATGAGAAGAAACACGCTCGCCAACGACGAAAAACGTAGCCTTCGCGTTGTGTTCAGCCAAAATATCCAAAAGACGACCTGTGACAGAGCTGTTGGGTCCGTCGTCGAATGTCAGTGCCACGCGTTTTTTGCCGTTTCCAACCGGTGTTGGAGTGGGCACGTCTGTTGGCGTAGGTTCAGGTGACGGTGTGGGCGACGGTGTCGGTGTCTCGGTTGGTGTAGACGTGGGCGCTGAAGTGGGCGTGTCCGTAGGAGTCGGCGTATCGGTAGCTGTCGGCGCCAAGGTCGGAGTAAGTACTTCTGACGGCGCGGCTGTGGGTGTATGTGCCGAAGTCGGTGCCAGCGTAGGTGTGGGTGAAGCACCAAAAAGTGTTTCAAAAATGCCGAGGTAGCTGCCGACAAAAATTGCAATAGCAATAAAAACAGCTGCTATAGCGGTCGGTATGAGAATTGCGGCCAATCTTTGACCGAGTGTTTTACGTCTTCTTTTTTGCACGTCTGTTTATCCCCCAAACTATAAAGTACTTTTAAGCTCGTCGGAGAGCTTGTCGCAAAGCGCCTGCGTTTCGGCAATTTGATCGGAAATATCCTTTCTTTGCTCGGAAATGTAAGAGGTATCAAAAAGAGCTTCGGCGATACTGAAAGGAAAATCGCCTCGTATTTTTTCTATTTCGTTGAAAAGGTTGCGGACTATGCCAAGCAAGCGCTTGCGCTCTTGCTCAAGCTGAACGGGGTCGGTGGGAAGCTCTTCTTTTTCACTATCGCCGTATAACTCCGTAACGGTGCGCATCATATCAAGGTCGCAAGCATCGTATGCATCGGCGGCGCGCTCCCAAAGAACGTCGTGCTCGCTTGGAGCGGACGGGTTGAGATCGGGATGTAAGACCTCCACAAGGGAAATATACGAGGTGCGCAAAAACTCAACGTCCGAAGGGTTGAGATAGGGAGATGAGAGCATGGTGCGCGCCTGAACGACCTCGTACGCCATGGAGGACATACGCTGATGGAAGGGGCGATATTCGCGGTCCAAAAAGCGGTCTATCTTATCAACGTCAACGGGCTTGTTGTTGCGTTTCAATGCGTTGATAAACTCTATTTTACGCTTGGTTTTCATTGCGTGACCCTGCAAAGCGAAAAGCTCATATTGTAAATAGCCGATTTTTGACATGTATTCAGCTTCCAGCGTTTTTGCGGAATGGTAAAGAAGACTGTCGCGCTCTTCTATAAGACGTGCAGCCTGCCTTTTGAGCCGTTTTACAGCTTTTTCAGGTGATTCCAAATTGAAATCGTGGAAAAGTTCCATAGTGCTCCTTAAAAAATAAAAAAGAGAAATACAGCTGAAACGCCGCCTTTCTCCTTCGAAATATAGCCCAAAGGGCTTTTGAAAAAAATGGAGCGGATTACGAGGCTCGAACTCGCTACCTCCACCTTGGCAAGGTGGCGCTCTACCAAGTGAGCTAAATCCGCACAAGCATTAGGCACGATCCATCGTGCTATAATATAATACCACAAATTTTAAAAAAGTCAAGTGTTTTTTTGAAAAAAATTAAAAAAATTTATTTTAAATTGTTTGGCGTGAAGCGTAAAAAAATAAAAAGACAAAATATGTCCGCATTGCAACAAAAAATGGCTTGCAGAGGCTACAGGTGTGTTGTATAATTAAGAAAAAAGCGAAGTGAGGTAAATTTATGGCAGAGCAAAAAGTAAATTACGTCCAAGCGTTGACGACTGTTTTTGATATAGGTGAAGGTAAGCTTTACCGTTGCGGAGTGCCGCTTGGCGGTATCGGCGCAGGTAAAATTGATCTTACGCCCGATGCTTGCGTTACGAATGTAACTACCAATAATAATATTGAAGCCCCCATATGTGACGGCTATGCGGCAACGCCTGCAAAGATCGTTAAGGGCGGTGTGCCGAATATTTTCTGGGCTATATGGAATGACAAGGACGGCGCACGAATACTGAAATGTGATGCTCCCGAAGGCACGAAGGGCGTTGACATTTCAAATATCAGCTTTGATGCAAAGCTGCCCGTTGCTGAATATAAATATCGCGGAATAGGCGATATCGACGTTGATCTTACGGCTTTTTCTTCACTTGTTATCGGCGATACATCCGAAGCGTATAAGGACAGCTCTCTTCCTGCTGCTGTTTTCAGTTTTAGCCTTAAAAATAATTCTGCTGAAAAGCGAAGCTACAGACTTTTGTTCAGCTGGCAGAACTTGATTGGAACAACGGGCTATTACAATGAAAGAGGATGGGGCATAACCGATAACCGCGGTAACGAAGCAAAATTCAGAGATGATGGCGATTATCACGGGGCATATTTCTATACAACTCGCGAGCAGGGCAAGGATAAGCGTGCTATCGGTAACTTTTCTCTTTGCGTTGATGCTCCCGAAAATACGAAAACGGAATTCCGCACATGGAAGGATGCAGGACATCTTTGGTGGCAATATGCAACGAATTCACCTCTCCATGTCGGCGACAGCGAGCCGTGGCATCAAGGAGCAGATGCAATTATCGCCGTATCGGGCGAGCTTGAAGCAGGTGAGCAGATAAATATACCTTATTGCGTTTCATGGTATTTTCCACATCTTGTTGAGGAGAGAAATCCTGACAAGGATTACGGTCATAACTATTGCAATTTCTTTTCCGATTCATGGCAGGTAAATCAGTATGTGCTTTCACAGCGTGACAGACTCTTTGCCGCAACGAAAAAGTGGCAAAATATGATTTGGGACAGCAGTCTGCCTGAATGGTTTAAATACAAAATGTGCGATGACCTTTTCCCAATGTACACAAGCAGCTGGTACACGAAAAAAGGAGAATTTTCTATTTCCGAAGCCGTAACGAATATGGGCGCGATGATGGGTACTATCGACCAGCGCAATTCGTCGCAGGCACCGTATCTTATGTTTTTCGGCGGATTGGGCCGCGCGGAGCTTGATCTTTTCCGTGAAAAGCAGGTTTTGCCTGGCGCTGATAATGAATACGGCAGACATTGGAACTTTGCAAACGGAACGGCACCTGAGGATTACCTTATAAATCAAGTCGGTGCAATTCCTCACGATATCGGTCATGACGATCTCAGCAGTTACGCTATTGTGCCTAATATAATATGGGTTGCAGGCCATTGGCCCGATCTTATTTCAGGCTATATCCTTCAGCAGTACGCATATATGTGCTGGAACGGCGAAGGCGAGATAGGCGACGAGCTTTATCAGTCTATGAAGCTCGCGGAAGGCTTTTTGCGAAGAATAGACTTTGACGGCGACTGTGTTCCCGAGCTTTGGGGGGCAGGTTCCTCCACATATGATAACTTCGGCTTCCCGTATTACGGCGTAACGCCGTTTATAGCAACTATGTACATGGCTTCGCTTGCGGCTTTGGAAAGAGTTGCCCGCAGAAAAGGTGATGCGGCATATGCTGACGAGCTTTTACAGCGCAGAAAGACATCGGCTGAAACGCTTATTCGTGAAAACTGGACAGGCGAATACTTCAAGTGCTGGTCGCATAAAGCACATCACGATTGGGACAACGGTCCGCGTGCCCACGGTGAAAGCTCCGATACCATACATATAAGCCAGCTTGCAGGTCAGTGGTATGCCTCCATGATGGGACTTGGATATCTGCTTCCGAAGGATAAAATGGAGAGCGCACTTAAAGTCATAACGGAAAATAACCATGCGAAGGTAAGCGGTGCGGCTCCCATTGAATTTATGCCCGCAAAGGATGGAAAGCCTGAAAGCTACGGCGAAAGCTGGCCTCACTATGCAACAACCTACTACGTTGCCCTTTCAATTTATGAAAACTGCAAGGATGAAGGTATGGAGCAGTTCTATAAATTCTGGCGTGTACTGCTTAAAAATAATGCAAGATGGGACTGCGGACTTGGTATTGCAGGCGAAAACAATGAAACAGTCGGCGGCAGATGGTATATGACCAATACGGCGGGGTGGTTCTGTATGCTTGCTTTGGCAGGTGTATGGATCGATATTCCCGAAAAAGAGCTTATGATAGCGCCGAATTTGCCGTCGCAAATGGGTAACAAGCTTGAGGCGATACCTGTGTTTGGCAACACTTTTAAGGCAAGGGTGGATCATGAAAAGACGGCAAGCGGCTTTACATCGTGCTTTACCGTAACGGAATGCACTTCGCCGCTTTGCTTTGAAAGTATAAAGCTTCGTTTTGAAGCAGGCAAAGCACCGAGAAATGTGGCTGTTTATGTAAACGGCGAGAAAGCGAAGGAGTCAGCCGTTTACGATGTGGAAAACGGATACGCAACGGTAAAAGTGCCCTTTGCAATCGCTAAAGACGGCGATAATGTAAAGATAAAAGTTGAATACTAAAAAATCAAGGGAGCATAATGCTCCCTTGATTTTATATAATATCCGTAAATTTCTTATATAATATTGCAATATGCGCGCTTTAAAGCTTGTAATTTTAACTATTTTATGATACAATTAAAATTAAAGAGGTGATACTGTGCAGGATATTATTTATGATTCATATAAGTCCATCAAAAACACAAAAGGCTTGAATTATCGAATAGCCGCCCGTGAGTTAGGGGAGCTTTCTTTTCCGCCTCACTGTCATGATTTTTATGAAATGGAGCTTTTGGCGGAAGGTGTTTATGAACATATGGTAGGATGGCAAAACATATACTGAACAAGCGCCGTCGATCCATCTTATTTCACCGCTGTCCTTTCACGGGATAAGGATCAAAAGAGATAATTTAAAAATGTTTCATATGATTTTTCTCCCGGACGCAGTACCTCCGAATATGATTGAAAAGCTTTTGGAAGCAGGTGGATTTTCACGTATAGAGCTTAGTAACAAGCAATATGAACAGTTTAATTACGAAATGACTTTCTTTCTTGATGAGCATAAAAGATATGAAGAAGGAACGGATGATTCAATTATCAAAAATGCTTTTGAGCGTATACTGCTTTTATTTTTAAGAGATGCAAAAAAAGCAAATGCAACTCATAACGACCCTGTTTTACAAGATATACTTTCTTTTCTACACAAAAATTTCAGAAATAAGATAACTCTAAAGGATATCGCAGCTGTTGCGAATATGTCACCTTCATATTTTTGTGCGTATTTCTCGCAAAAAATGAATCTGACTTTTGTTGAGTATTTGAATTCTTTGCGTGTAAATTTTGCGGCATCTATGCTTTTAATGCCGAATTCAACAGTCAAAAAAGTAGCATTGGATTGCGGTTTTTCATCTGCATCGTATTTTTCGGAGGTATTTTTAAAGACTTACGGCATGACACCTACTGAATTTAAGGCGAAAAATAAAGGAATAATTTGATAAATATTTTATATCGCAAAAAAAGAGTCAATATGAAACATATTGACTCTTTTGTCGTATATAGCTTTATTTGTTGGCTTCTCCGAAAAATTGAGGTATTATAGTGCTGTTAAGCTCGTTGTGAGTGTAAGAGCCTTCGACAAGACCGAGCGCATCGAAATAAACCGTAGTGCCTTCGCCTTTGTATCCGCGGAGAACGAGTCTCAGCGTTTCACAATCGTAATCGTTGCCGTTTTTATTAACGGTAAGCGATGCATCATCGGTAGGTACGGTGAAGGTTATTTTAACTGTAGTCCAGCCGAATTTATCGCCGTCAAGGGTAGCTCCGCGCCGAGTGGGAGCATCGCTAGTTTTATTTGTTAAAATATCTGTTATTAAATCTGTTTTTGCGTTTACATCTTCGTCGCAGTATTGCATTTCAAGCGCTGTAAATGCACCGAGCTCCGTTGAATCGAAGCCTTCGCCGCGTACCTTTGCAAAGAAGGTGTAAGTTTTGCCGCGTTCAATGCCGAGGTCGGCGAAATTCTGAAACAAAACAAACTGCGGATTTACACTTGCATCGGAAGCGACTATTTTCAAGGTCTTATCGCCGTAAAGAGGAGATGCTGTGTCTATCGTAAGTATAGCTTCAGAGCGCCAAGCTCCGATATTTGCGTTGACACCGTCTGTAGCACCTGCACAAGCGCCTGCCCACGCACCGTCCTGAACGAGACTTGCATGCTCCTCGCTTATCTTGAGCAAAGTAGGAGTTGAAGGCAACGGAATGGGAGTTACTGAAGGTGTAATTTCAATATCGCTGAAAAGAGCGGGGATGATTTTTTCATTTAAAGTTTCGTGAGAATATGCACCTTCAACAAGACCGATAGCGTCGAAGTAAATTGTCGTGCCTTCACCGCTACAGCCCGACAAAACAAGTTTGAATGTTTCTGCAATGCATTCCCTTTCGTTGTCGTAAGCGGTTAAATCAGTATCATCGGTGGGAACGGTAAATGTTATCTTAACCGTAGTCCAGTCGAACTTATCACCGATAAGAGTTGCTCCGCGCCAATTGGGGCAATCAGCGGCATGACCGGTTTGCAAACAGATAACATCGGGAGTGGTAGCATTGTAATATTCGTCGGTGTAAGCAACGCTTATGGCGAGGAAGTTATCAAGCTGCTTTTGAGTAATGTTTTCACCGCGTACCTTTGCAAAGAAAGTGTATGTTTTACCGCGTTCAATGCCGAAATCAGCAAAATTCTGGAATAATACAAACTGCGGATTAGTACTTTCGGAGGAAGAAACTATTTTGAGGGATTTATTGCCGCTGAGAGGATCTGTTTCATCAAAGGAAAGAGCGGCGCCGGAAGACCACTTTCCAATGTTTGCTTCAAATCCGCCTGCAGCGGAAGAAACACCGCCAGGCCAAGCGGCATCGACGATATTTGTCGCTGTTTCATCATCGGTTACAAGTAAATTTTCAATTTCCGACGGAACCTCAGATTCACACCAATAATGTAACAATGTAGGATCTATTATGGTCATATCGCCTGTTTCAAAGGGATAAGATTCGTCCGCTGTTACAACATATTCGGTAATCTCATTGTTTCTCGGTGTATACGGCAATGAAAAGACCTTTGTAGTTATATCGGAAATAATAACTTCTTTTACGTTGAGCTTCGAGAGCAGATATACATTTGACTCACCATTGCGCCAACTTTCAAATGACCACAGAGCAAAGGGCCAAAGAACTGTTTCGGGGTCTACAAAGCCGTAATATTCTTTAGTTGCCGTATGTTCAGAGTTGCCGTGGTGCGCCACATGAACTATATCGGATTTAAGATAATCACCGTACATTTCGCTTATAATGGCGGCGGCTGTTTGTTGAATATCACCGGGGATGAGAATAGTTTGACCGTTGGCATAAAGTCTAAAATTCATTGAGCAGTCGTTAAGAGAAGAACTGTTCGGAGTATATGCAGGGAAAAAGTCTTCTTGAGTATAAAGAATTTCAACTTTTGTGTTGCAAAATTCAAAATTCTGACCGCTGTGGGGAACGATGACCTGAGTATAAGGATACAGCTCGCATATGTCTCCCAGTGCCGTGGGAAGTAAACGTCCGCCGGAAGGTGTGTTTGCGATAATGTATTCAACCGTGGTATCTTCGTAGTAAGTTAAGAGGTAGTTGACCATGGCTTCCGTATGGTCGTAGTGGTCGTGCGTAGCTATCCATGCGGCAATATGTATCTTGCCTGACGGATGCTCGTTGAAATCGTTGAGGTATCGGCGAAGACGTGTATGGAATAATTCACTGCCTTCATCTGTTACGTCATTTCCACCGCTGTCGATAACGATATATCTTCCATCCTCAAGGGTAATGACAAAGCACATACCGCGGTTTACCATTACGGGTGAATACTCGTGAGCGATCGCGGCAATCTTAGTTTCCGTGACTTTTTCATAGCTGTCAGCTGTGAGCTTTGATGCGGGGGAGACGGGGTCGTCGATTATGCGCGTTAAGTTGTCGTATTTGGTGTAATATGCATAAAGAAGCTTGCCGTCCTTTTCAAATCCTGCAAAAAGGTTGTCTTTAATGCTGTTTTCGCTTACAAGGGTGTAACCCTTTTCTAAAAGCAACGACTTATATGCGGCGAAATCCTCGGCAGATGTATCGCTGTAAGTATATTCTTTGCAAGAAGAGCTGAGAGAAATCGTTCGCTCGTTTGTTCCGTTGAAAAAAGGAAACATTTCATCATCGTCTCCGGGAGTAATAGTAGGTGTTGGCGTAGCAAAACTGTCGGAAAGCGCAGGGATTACTGTGCTGTTAAGCTCGTCGTGAGTGTAAGAGCCTTCGACAAGACCGAGCGCATCGAAATAAACCGTAGTGCCTTCGCCTTTGTATCCGCGGAGAACGAGTCTCAGCGTTTCGCAATCGTAATCGTTGCCGCTTTTGTTAACGGTAAGCGATGCATCATCGGTAGGTACGGTGAAGGTTATTTTAACTGTAGTCCAGCCGAATTTATCGCCGTCAAGAGTAGCTCCGCGCCAAGCGGGGGCATCTCCTGCCTTGTTTGTCAAATCGTCTCTTACCGAAGATGTTTTTGCGTTTACATCTTCGTCGCAGTATTGCATTTCAAGCGCTGTAAATGCACCGAGCTCCGTTGAATCGAAGCCTTCGCCGCGCACCTTTGCAAAGAAAGTGTAAGTTTTGCCGCGTTCAATGCCGAGGTCGGCGAAGTTTTGGAACAAAACAAACTGTGGATTTACACTTGATGCTGAAGAAACTATCTTTAAGACCTTTTCGCCGTAAAGGGGAGAGGCTGTATCGATAGTAAGCATGGATTCGGAGCGGTAAGCTGCCATATTTGCGTTGACGCCGCCTGAAGCACCTGCACAAGCACCTGCCCATGCACCGTCCTGAACGAGACTTGCATGCTCCTCGCTTACTTTAAGCAAGTTTGTGTATGTGGGTGTGTTGCTCATTGCTTCTGTTATACGTTTGAGAAGAACAAGAACGTCTACAATGTTGAATTCGCCGTCGCTGTTAAGGTCGCTGTCTTGAGAAAGCTGAACATCTTTTCCGTTTACAGCCTTAAGCGTGACCAAAACATCGTTGATGTTGAGTGAGCCGTCGCCGTTCATATCATAAATGGATGTCGCCGCATTTACGGTAATTCCACGTGATACCGTGACTGCAACGGCGAATATTGAAAGTACAACTAATAGGGACAGTGCCAGTGAGATAAATGAAATAGTTCGCTTCATTTATAAAACCTCCTAAATATATTGTAATCTCAATATATATCAAACAATGAGGATTGTCAAGCGGATGAGAACAATGCGGTAAAATCGTTGTTGTGAATCTAAATTTTGTGGTAGTTTATCTGCGAATTAAGTAAAAAAACGTAGTTAGTACTACGTTTTTATGGGTCATATAAGGCTTGTTATAAAAATTTCAAGTCCGATAAAGATCAGTATTGCTCCGCCTAAAATACCTGCTCTGCCTGCCATGCAAGTGCCTGCCTTTTTGCCTATCGCTATGGCGGCTGTACACATAATGAAGGTAACGGCGGCGATGATGAGAGCGGCTAAAAGCGCAAAGGGGAGAGTATAGTCTGCGATAGTAAAGCCAACGGAGAGCGCGTCGATGGAGGTTGCAACACCCTGCACAAGCAAAGCGGCAAAGCCGACACCTGGCTTTTCGATGGAACAGCTATTTCGCGTTTTTATGCCCTCGTAAAGCATCTTACCGCCGATAAAGCCCAAAAGCGCAAGAGCGATCCATGGGATAAGCTTTTTAAAAGCTGTGAAGTGCTGAGCTACGGTATGAACGCATATCCATCCGATCAGTGGCATAAGTGCCTGAAAAAACGCAAAAACACCTGCGATGCCGCACATTTTTCTTTTTTTCATGGCTGGCTCGTTAAGACCGTTTGCCAGCGATACGGAAACGGCGTCCATAGCAAGTCCGACACCTAAAAGGGTGCTGTTGAAAAAGAAAGAGAAGCTTAACGTCATATGAATTTACACCTTCCGATAAAAAAAACGGCTTGGATAAGCCGATGCTGTAAAAAAATCACGTATAAAAAGAGTATAAATAGTGATTTTTAACAAAAATATGCGCAAATTATATCACATTTACACCTTTGTGTCAATATTTCTTCTGAAAATATGTTAAATTGTACAAAAATAATAAAAAAACCCTTGCAAAAATATATGTATTGTGCTATACTTAACCTACATTATTATATTAGGAGGAAACCCAAAATGAAACGCATTATCTCTTTGGCACTCTCTCTTTTAATGTTATTGTCGTTGTTTGTGGTTGCTCCTGTTGCACAGACAGGACTTAACGCAGACGCTTTGTCAGCTTGGTATGACATGGACGACAGCTCTTCTCTCAATATCAATGACGTTTTAGCTTCTCTTAAAGCTGTAAACGGACAGGATGTTGAAATTGCTCGTAACGGAGACGTTAACGGTGACGGCGAATACAATATTCTTGACGTCCTCGTTCTTCTCAAAAAGGTAACAGCAGAAGTAGTTAACGCTGTATCTACTGAAAACCTTTTCTATGTTACTGATGACAATTGGGCAGGTACAGCAGAAAGCATTATTGCTTCCAAGCTTCCCTATGACGGCGACTATCAAACAAAGCTCGCTATGTACAGTAGTGCAGGCACTGCTGAAGCAACCCTTTCAACAGGACTTATATCCGTAGCGTCCAACGTTGAAGGCGCAAACGGAAATGTTATCAAAATTGCAAAAGTAGGAAGTGACTGTTGCGATCCTTCTTTAATCGCTCCTGTAGAAGCAGGAAAGTACTATATGATCTCTCTCAGAGAAAAGACAGCAACTGAAGGCGTTAACAACATCCTCGGCGTAACTGAGTATAACGTATGGCTTGGCGCACCTGATAAGGGCTGGAGCACAAAGACAATACTTCACACGACAGACTGGTGCTTCGGATACACAGCCAAGGAAAGCGACAAGGGTTATGTCGGCAATTGGATGACAAGAAAGGCGATAGTATATGTTCCCGAAACTATAGACGTTGACGGTGAATTTGCACCTGAACATCTTATGTTCTCATTCCGACCCGGTGCAAACGCTATATACTATGATGATGTAACAATCGTTGAACTTCCCAAGACAGCCGCTTATGTAGCAGATATTACAAACGGCTTCAGTGCAAGCTTGCTCGATGGCGACATTGTTATTTCCGCTGACGCTGATGGCATAGTTACACAGGCAAGTAACACAGTTGATGGAAGAAATGCTCTTGAAATTTATGCAACGCCCTACAGCGGTGCAACGAAGTACACATATTTAGGACAGGAAGGTACAGTTGTAAACGGCTTGATCAGCGTAACAGCTGTTCAAAACGGTAGAGAAAGCCATATTAAGACATTTATTCCTACTTATACGTTTAAGCTTCCCGAATATGTAAACGAAGATTACACAGTAATCCCGATGTCCGGTTGGGCTGATCCTGCGGCATTCGGCTACGGTACCTTTGCTGAAGAATTATACGAAATCGATTATGAGGCACATACTCTTACATTGACAGTTCCTGAAGATTATTACAGCAGCAATGACGTTTATCAGCCGAACTTCCTTGTAAGCAAGAATATCGGCGTTTGGGTAGCTGATCCTGTTGTAGCAGAACCTACACCTGAACCAACTGCAGAGCCCACACCTGAACCGACTGCAGAACCCACACCTGAACCGACTGCAGAGCCCACACCTGAACCGACTGCAGAGCCCACACCTGAACCGACTGCAGAACCCACACCTATTCCCGCATCGACAAACCTTGTTTATGTAAATGACGAGAATTGGTCGGGAACAGCAGCAGGCATAATTGCTTCGAAAACACCTTATGACGGTGATTATACAACACAGATTCCTATGTGGTCGAACAACTTGGGTGAAATCACTGTACCCACGGCTGAATACCTGATTTCAAGCGGCATCATCTCCGTTGTAGACGGCGTTGAAGGCGCAAACGGCAAGGTCATCAAGCTTGCAAATGTAGGCGGTGGATATACCGAGCCCTCATTTGTTGCTCCCGTAGAAGGCGGCAAGACTTACCTCGTTTCCCTCAGACAGAAATCTCCCTCTTCAGGAACAAACAATGTTATCGGCGGCTCCAAGTATGTTGCATGGGTTGGAAACAGCGCTAACAACTGGAACTTTGCTGATGTTGTAGGCGGAAATGGCTGGAGCGTCGGCTATACAAAGACGGCTGAAGGCGAAGGCTATTCAAATCAGTGGATGACAAAGTATATTATCGTATCCGTTCCCGAAACATACGGAGCTGACTCTCTTGCTCCCACACATCTTATGGTTACTGTCGGTCTCGACAACGTTACCGATATGTACTATGACGATATCTCTATCGTAGAGCTTCCCGTCGCATTTGCAGCATATGATGCAGATATCACAGACGGCTTTGAGCTTAGCTTCTATAACGGCGATATCGTAATATCCGGCGATGCTGCTGATATAGAAGTAAAAGCGGCATCCAATGCATCTTTACCCGATGCTATTGAAGCATATATCAACGCAAGATACACAGGCGAAGCATTTACGTTCGAGGAAATCGAAGGTAAGATAGTAAACGGCTTCTATAAGAATAAATTTGATATTGTCTATGAAGGTAAATACAACAACATTACAAACTTCAAGCCTACTTTTACGTTCGCTATTCCCGAATATGTTGACGATACATATGGCATAGAGGTTCTTTCCGGTTGGGCTAGCCACGAAACACCGTTTGTATATGGTGCAATGGATGAAGGCTGCTACGAGGTAGACTACGTTGAACATACAGTTACAGTTACACTTCCCGAAAATTTCTACGGTGAAGGCGCGTTTGATCTTGGTGTTCTCCACAATAAGTATATCGGTGTTTGGGTATCTGATGAACCTATCCCCACAGAAACACCCACTCCCACGGAAGCTCCTACCCCGACGGAAGCTCCTACTCCGACGGAAGCTCCCACTCCTACAGAAGCTCCCACTCCCACAGAAACTCCTGCTCCTGCTACAAACCTTTTCTATGTAACAGATGACAACTGGACTGGTTTGAGAGATGACGTTATTGCATCTTTGCTTCCTTACGACGCTATACATCAGGGCAAGGATTATACATCTGATTTGACAATGTATATGCCGTCTGAAGATGACTATACAGCAGGTGCTATTTCCATCGCAAGTGGTGTTGATGGCGCAAACGGCAATGTTATCAAGCTGGATAAATCCAAGGGTACGTGTAACCCGAACTTCATCGCTCCTGTAGAAGGCGGCAAATACTATCTTGTTTCTGTAAGAGAAAGAACGGCAACAGAAGGCGTCACAAATATCCTCGGCAACGCTGAATATACTGTAAGACTTGCTGCACCAGATAAGGGATGGGATATGCAAATAGCTTTAAATGTTACGGACTGGTGCTTCGGTTATACAGGTCATGAAAGCGATAAGGGATGGGCTGGTAACTGGATGACAAGAATGGCTATCGTTTATGTGCCTGAAACAATAAATGTTAACGGAGAATTTACTCCTGAGCATCTTTTATTCGGTATGGCAATAGGATCTAACGCTATTTATCTTGACGATGTTTCTCTTGTTGAACTTCCCACAAACGCGGCTACAGACCTTGATATTACTGACGGTTATAGTCTCAGCTTCAATAACGGTGGTATTGTTATTGAAGGTGACGCTGCTGATATCATTGATACAACAGCTTCCAGCAACAGTGTTGACGGAAGAAAAGCTCTTGAAGCATATGTTGAGATCTACAACGGCATGGAATATGCATTCGAAGGAACGAACGGTAAGATAGTAAACGGCTTCTCTGAATTTGATCTCGTTTATGCAGGTAGACAGAGTCATGTTGGCGGTTTTACACCTACTATGACATTTGCAATTCCTGAAAATATTGATGCTACATACGATATAAAGGTTCTTTCCGGCTGGTCAGATCCTACTGCATTTGCATACGGTGCAATGGACGCATCCTGTTACACGGTAGACTACGATGCACACACGATTACAGTAGTTCTTCCTGCTGATTTTTATGATACAGCCGGAGCGTTTAACACAAACGCAGTCTATGCAAAGAACATTGGTATCTGGGTATCCAATGAACCTAATGCTTGATCAAGCTTGACTACCGAAAGTAGAGATTTATGCAGATAGCTGATTTTAAAATCGCTTATGCTACGTAAGTCACAAGACACATCATCCTTGATGACTTCTCTATCGTTGAAGCATAATTAAACAATATAACAGACCTCGACGAAAGTCGAGGTCTGTTTTTGTGTATGACGGGTATATCAATGCATAGTAATATAACTCGTCGAAGGCGAATAGAGCTGACGCTATGCGCCGCGTGCTTGGTAGGGGCGTTCTGCGAACGCCCGTTATGGCGAACACAGTTCGCCGCTCTACAAAAGCACTAAATCTCGAACCAAGCGCTATAAATCGAGCAGGGATATAAAAAAAGTGCTCGTTGCGACACAGCAACGAGCACTCACATATTTATTTACCTGCCCATGTGATGATGAGCGTGGAGTATACGTTAAAGCCCTTGAGATTTACCGTAATATACTCGTTTTCGATGGTGTAATCTACGCCGTTTTCAAGCTCGATGAACTTGTTCTTGTCGGCTGTGAACTGCTCTACGACGAGTGTTTTGCCCCAAAGCTGGCTGGGAAGGCGAAGCTTTGCAACAACGCCGTCCGAGATAGGTGTAACTGTGTCGCTCTCAACGTCAATTTGCATATTTACGATATCAAGGAAATAATTATTTTCCATGGGGGAATAGTTGAGAGTGGTCTCGACGCTGTCGGGAAGGTTTTCAAACGTTACAAGACGGTGTGCATAGCCTTTGTCAAAGATATCGTTTACAATAGCTTCGATATCGTTGAGATAAAGCTCGCGAATCGTTTCTATATCGGAATTCTTGTGACGCTTGAAATAGTCGATGGTCGGGTCTTGCTCGAAGTAAATTACGTTACCGTTGCCGCTGTAGCTTTCAGCAAGGTCAACAAGCAAGCATTTATCGTGCTTTGCATAATTGTTTTCCATTATATCGACCTTACCTGCATCCTCGCCTGTAACAACGATCGTACCGCCGTTGTCAAGGAAGGGGATGATAAGCTCGTCTACTTCCTTTTGGCTGATGGAACGGACGTTAGGCATAATAAGTACGCTTACAAGGTTGATTCTGTCTGCGAGCTTGTTGTGGTTAATAGCGCGATAAGGAACGTTGAGCTCGTTAAGAGCGTGGCACCAGCCCATATAGCTGAGGGTGGTTTCGTTGCCTTGAGAGTCGATAAATCCGCCGGGAGCAAGAGTTGAGGTTTCGCTGTCCTCGGAGAAGAGAACACCTATCTCGGCGTATGCGCCTCTGTCGGAGAATTTATCGCGAAGCTTACCAATGCTTTCGTTTACATGTGTGGCGTTTTTGTCCGTGCCGACCATGTTTTCGCAGTCGTCGCCGTTGTAAACTGTTACGTTGTAGGCGAGTGCTTCATAGTTGAAAACAAGACCGAGGTTGTATTTGTCGCGGTAATCTTCCGTATAGTACCAGACGTTGGCGTTTTTACTGCGCGTGCTGTCGGAGATAAGACTGAATGCGTGGCCTGAATAGCCGTTGGGCGGGTATCCTGCCGTTGCGAAGCCTGTGCAAGCTGAATATGTGCAGTTGTATTCCGTATGGATAAGGTCAAGAGTGTTGCCGTCGTATGCAGAATAGGTGGGATAGGGGAAATCGTTTGCACATATTGCTACAGCTTCCGCGTCGCCGTTATACTTAAGGGAAGCGTCCTTTATAGCCTTGAAAATGGCGGAGCTGTATTCAATGTTGGATTTTGCCTTGAAGCTGAGATATGCCATCCAAATGGGATCGTCAAGCCAAAATTCTTCTCTCCAATAAGAGTCCTGCATAAGGAAGCCGTGATCTTCCATGTATGTGTCGCCCTCAATGCCTTTTTCGCGGACATATTCCGTTATGGAGAAATTGTCGGGGTCTGTAACGCCGATTTCGGGATACTGCTTGAGGTATTCTTTGAATTTGTAATCGCTCCATGTGCCAAAGCCGCGATCAAGAGGCTTTGTATGGATATTATCCCAACCGCACCAGTTGTCAAACCAGAAATAGTCAACACCAAGAGAAACGAAATACTCAGCCATTTTAGCTGTGTAATCTTTCCAGAAGGGAGAGGCGGAGTCCTTACCGATGCTGAGAATATTACCTGTAGCGCTTTGCATCATGGAATTTTCGTATACAAACGCATTGTTGAGATTGTCGCCGAGAGTCATAAAGCCGGCGACGTTGAGGTATTCGCCGTTTATATTTTTTGAGCAGTTTGCATCGAGGAAAAGGGAAGTGGACGGATCCTGAATTTCATCGGAGGAAAATCCGATGGCAGGCGTTCCGTCGGGATAAGTCGGCATAACGGAAGGATAGATCTTGCTCTTATCGATCTTGGAGAAAACAAAGTCGCCAAAGCAAGGTTCTTCCGTGAAAAAGTCGCCGGGAGTGACCCATCTTACGTAGTTTACAGCAGCGTTTCGTCCTGCGCCTGAAACAGCCCAAGAGTAGGAGTCAGCGTAAATGCGCGGCTGATTTGTTGCGGGATCAATTTCAAAAGTACCGTCCTCTTTTTGATGGAAGCCCATGAGCATAGTGCCTGTATCGCCTTGAAGCTCAAGATATGCGCCGACCTTCATATTAAGATCGTGTGCCTGCTTGATGGTGGATTTTGCTTGCTCCTCAGCCGTGTTTATGGAGAGCAAAACACCGCATCTTTCATATCCGCCTGCAGTGCCGCAAGCGTCAGCGTTCATGAAGAAAGAGTCCATAGAGCTGTTGTTGTAGCTGAAGCGTGCAAAATCGTCCCACCAGCCGAGACTTTCACGGACTGCAACGCTGTCAGCGCCGATGATTTTGGTAAGCTCGGCGATAGCTTCATAACGCTCTTGCCAGCCTGTGTCCTCAAATTTTGGTTCGGGAGTGGCTGTAGGTGTACTTGCAACGGTGGGCGTTGCGTTTTCAGTGGGTGCAGCGGTAGGTGTCGGATCGCTTGCAGGCTCATTCGGTGTGCATCCGAAAAGCAAGCAAAGGGACAGCAAAATAACTGCAACGGTTAAAAGTGCTTTTTTCATAGGTGTCTCCGTTTCTTTAATTTATAGGTATGGGAACGTCCCATGTGCTATATTGTATCATATCAGAAATGCTTTTTCAAGCGTTAAAACGTGCTTATTTTAAGTGAAGAAAAAATTATATGAGAAATGTGCTTTTCGGCAAAATTTTGCGGTGTTTTGTGCTTATTATATAGCAAAATAATAGCATTGTATATACTGAATTTTGCCAATTGTATGCACAATATTGCGTTTGTTTATAGCTCAGCGCAGAAAAATGCGTGAGCGTCCGCTGTAAAGCTTTTGCCGAAAACGGTAGCCTCTTGTACAAAGTCGGCAAAGTTATAGCCAAAAGCATACCTTTTTCCCTCAAAGCTCCAGGCAGCAGCAAAAAGCGAAGGCGCTGTAACGTCGTAATCCTTGCCGCAACAAGTAAAGGTCACAAGGTGCGGTGGCGACTCAATACTTAAAAGCTCGTCAATATAGCCGTAAAGGAATATGTCGCGATGGGCTTTATAAAAGTCAACGCATTGGCGTAAAACTTTAACATGCTCGGCTTTACTGCTGTCGCGTAAAACATCGGGGCGGTCAAGGGCAACCGTTGGCAAAATGCCCCAAATGACGTTGCGCGCCATGTTGAAACGGTACTTTTCGATTGGCATATTGAAGCTGAGATGGCTTCCGTAGGTAACGCCATATTCGCCGTATATCATTTTGAAAAGAGGGATGGAATTTTGGTTTTCAGGTGAGCCTAAAAATTTGCAAAGCTCCTGGAAGTTAAAATCAAGTGTGAGCATCATATCGAAAACGTCAATATACGCTTCGCAGCAGGACTCTGTCGTTAAAACAGCATCCTTTCCAACCCTTTCGCGAACATCGTTTATCATTTTGTGATAACCCTCGCACCACCATTTACCTCCGCCTATCGGATGACCGTGGCTTTTATTAAAGCAAAGGGTAGCGTTGAAAGAGCCGACTTGATCGATGTATAAGCCGTCAAAGCTGAATTTTCTATAATAAAGCTCACAAAAATCGGCAACCTTGCTTTGCCAGAATTTCGTACAGGGACAGATGGGGTAAAGGTCTGCATACTGCACGTTCCACGGCTCATCAAGTAAATTTCCGTTTTTATCGCGTATTGCATATGCATCAACATTGTTTTCGTCCCAATGAACGCCGCGCTTATCCCATAAACGGGCATTGACATAAGGGATTTTGAGTATACCCTCGTCGGAAAAGCGTTTGCTTTGCTCAAAAAGCACGGGAGAATGACTTTCAAAAATGGTTCGGTCAATGTATTCGGGATAATTAACATCGTGTCTTTGCTTGTTCCATCCGTACCAATGAAGCATTAGCTTTCCCTCTGCCATATCGCGCAGTAAAAGCGCGCTTTCTTCAAACGCGCTGAAATTTTGACCAAATTCCAAATCGCTGTGATTTATGGCGACAATATCAATTTCCTTGAGCCGTTCGTTGACGCCACGCTTGCGAAGTGTGCCTTTTTCACAGCTTTTCATAGTTTTTGCAAAAGCTCTGTAAAGGACAATACCGCTGGTGATGTTGTGCGTTTGCGTGAAAACAAAGGGGTAGGGCATAGCGTAGCTGTGCGTAGCCCCTGCATTTTCGGGATAGTTTATCAGCTTATAATCGAAGGCGCTTTTACCGTAGGAATAAAGTCCTATGGTTTTGAAATATGACTGTGTGTCATACTGCGCAAAATAAAAAGCTCGCTCATTATTTCCGAAAAGACAAAATTGGAAGTTCAGCGAAGCGGGATAGTCGTTTTCGTACCAGCCCGTGCCGTCGCCTCGCCCTGCCCAAAATGTCTGCGGATTTGGCGTATTTATAAGGCTTTTAATAGGATCTTTCACAAGAAAACCGTTTTGGTAAGGAACGAGCAGATAGCTGTCTTCGGACTTTGAAAAATCCGAAATGCCTTCAAACAGCGGAAACGTAAAACTGTCAATGGGTATATCGCCCGAAACATCGGCGGAAAGGTAAAGCAGACCGTTTTCACAATAAGCAGAAGCTTTTACTGAAAAATCCGTGCAAAGCCAAGTCAAATATGCACGGTCGCCGTCTTGCTTGGCTGAAAAATCACAGGTATTGTTTTTTATTAAGACGTTATGGGAGGAGATTTCCCAAAGACTTCCGCAAAGCCCTGTTTTAACACCGTTTTGATAAAGCTCAATAAGCTTTCCGTTTTCAAAATTTAAAGTATAAATACCGACTTTAATGCTGTCCATGTTTTTCTCCCAATGAAAAAGGCGAGGATATAAACTATTCTCGCCTTTTTAAATGTAAAATTATATAGCCGATTAGATAACGCCGTGAGCAAGCATAGCATCAGCAACCTTAAGGAAGCCTGCAATATTAGCACCTGCAACAAGGTCACCTGGTGTAGCGTATTCAGCGGAAGCCTTGTATGCATTGTTGTAGATGCCGATCATGATCTGCTTAAGCTTTGCATCGACTTCTTCGAATGTCCAAGAATATCTCATGCTGTTCTGAGACATTTCAAGAGCTGATGTAGCAACGCCGCCTGCGTTTGCAGCCTTAGCGGGTCCAAAGAGAAGACCTGCAGCTTGGAAAGCGGCAATAGCTTCAGGTGTGGAAGGCATATTAGCGCCTTCTGCAACGACCTGACAGCCGTTAGCGATAAGAGCCTTAGCGCTCTCTTCGTTGATCTCATTCTGTGTTGCGCAGGGAAGAGCAATGTCGCACTTAACTGTCCAGATGCCGCTGCAACCGGGGAAGAACTGAGCACCGGGAACGCGATTTGCGTATTCGGAGATGCGAAGACGTTCCACTTCCTTTATCTGCTTAACAACGTCGAGCTTAATACCGTCGTTGTCAACAACGTAGCCGCTGGAGTCGCTCATTGCGATGACCTTACCTCCGAGCTGTGTAGCCTTTTCAGTCGCATAGATAGCAACGTTACCTGAACCGGAAACGACAACTGTCTTGCCTGCGAAGGATGTGCCGTTATTCTTGAGCATTTCTTCTGTGAAGTAGCAAAGACCGTAGCCTGTAGCTTCTTTTCTTGCCAAAGAGCCGCCGTATGTAAGACCCTTGCCTGTCAAAACGCCTGTAAATTCGTTGCGAAGACGCTTGTACTGACCGTACATATATCCGATCTCGCGTGCGCCTGTACCGATGTCACCGGCAGGAACGTCTGTGTCAGCGCCGATATGCTTTGCAAGCTCTGTCATAAAGCTCTGGCAAAAACGCATAACTTCTCCGTCGCTCTTGCCCTTGGGATCAAAGTCGGAACCGCCCTTACCGCCGCCGATGGGAAGACCTGTAAGAGAGTTTTTAAAGATCTGCTCAAAGCCGAGGAACTTAATGATGGAGGGGTTAACGGAGGGGTGAAGTCTGATACCGCCCTTGTAAGGACCGATAGCAGAGTTGAACTGATAACGGTAACCGCGGTTTACGCGAACCTTGCCGCTGTCGTCTACCCAGGAAACGCGGAAGATGATAGCTCTTTCAGGCTCAACGAGTCTGTCGATAACGCCTGCCGCAACGATGTCGGGACGCTTTTCAACAACGGGCTCCAAGGTTTCCAAAACTTCCTTTACAGCCTGTAAAAATTCGGGTTCATTGGGGTTTCTTTTGCAAACGTCTTCATAAACGCCTGCAAGATATTCATTTTTGAATGCCATAATAATGCCTCCTATAGTCTTATGTTGGATATTATAACTCAAAGTCGGTCAAAATGCAAGAGAAAAATGAAGAAAATTCATTTTTTTTGAAAAACAATTGATTTTTTGCTGAAAATGAAATGCTACTTTTACATCGTTGCAAATATCAGGAAATTTTTGTCGGTTCAGTAAAGGCGTATCCGTTAAGGTCGACAAGCATTTTTGTGATCGTAACATTATTTACGAGCGTACCGCTGATGGGGTTGGAAACCTCTTCGTTTTCGGCGAGAGCATAAACCGCGTCCATGCCTGCGATTACCTTGCCGAAAGCGGCGTATTTGCCGTCAAGACTTGTGGATGTGCCGAGCATAATGAAAAATTGGCTTCCTGCGCTGTCAAAAACCTTTGTGCGTGCCATGGAGATAACACCTGCCGTATGAGCAAGGTCGTTTTTAAAGCCGTTTTCCGTAAATTCACCTGCAATGCTATAGCCGGGACCGCCGTTTCCGCTACCTGTGGGGTCGCCGCCTTGAATTACAAAGCCGGGGTCGGCGCGGTGAACTGTATTGTTGTCATAAAAACCGCTTTTGATAAGGGAGATAAAGTTATTTACCGTGTTGGGTGCTACGTCGGGATAAAGCTCGACGACGACTGCGCCGTATCCGTCAAGAAGCATAGCCGCAACGGGGTTAGACGTGTTTGCTGTAAAGTCGGTAAGTGTCGTGTCGTTTCCAGAAACGGAAAAATCAATACCGAGCATATCGACGTTGACAGAGGGCTTACCGGAGCAAGCACAAAAAGTGAAAATTAAAGCTAAAATAAGAAGAAGAGAAATGATTTTTTTCATAAAAACACCTTTCGAAAATGTATTGTTCAGAGCGATACTCTTTACGGTTGATATTATACCATATTATACATGTTTTTTCAATAGTTTAATAGCACTCGAATATGAAAAAGGTATATCTGTTCAAAAACTTGTCATACGAAATCCCATAGGGATGAACTGCTGTCAGCAGGTGTTCGTGAAGCTGCGCCTGCGAGCAAAGGACAATATTGTAGCCGCGAACAAAAATATGTCTAAAGGAGCTTTTTGAACAACGCTCAACTTTTCGTTATCCAATAAAAAAATTCACCCTCAAAAGGGTGAATTTTTTATAGCTCAATTATGAATTACTGTTCAAGAAGAGTTTCAATAACGTCGTCGATCTTGGGAGAGATCTCCTGTGCAATTGCAGACCAGGGCTCACCGAGGAAGGGACGGAAATAGATGTCGCCGAAGAACTGACCCATATCGAACATCTGCCATGTCATGAGAACAGGTGTAAGACCTTCACGGTTACGTTCTCCCTTGATATACATAGCCATATCGTAGGGAATACCGTTTCTTTCGAAATATTCTTCTTCATCAACGGGCTCATTATCGTCTGTGTCAAGAGCATCGTAGCGCAAAGAGCTCATGTAAGCTGCTGCGCCTTCGGGGTTGGGAGCACCTGCTGCAAGCATCGTCTGACCGAAAACGATCTGAGTGTAGTACTTGTCAGCATCGGGGTCGCGCGGCATGGGAACCCAGCCGATAGCGTCGCGCTTGAACATATCAACGTAACTACCGTCGAGAACGTACCAATAGCAGCCTTCCATTGTTGCAAGCTTGCCCTGAGTAAATGCGACTCTGCCGTCGCTGCCGTCGTAAACAAGGCCGTCTGTGCCGCGAAGACGTGCAACGAATTCTACAGCGCGAGCAATTTCGGGACCTTGGATGTTATTTGTAACTGTGCCGTCGGGATTGAGAGAAACGTAATCCTTACCTGCGTAGTATACGAAAATATTCTGAAGCTCGAGGGATGTGCCGTAAACCTCGGGGATACCGTCACCGTCGTCGTCCTGGATCATATCCTTACAGCAGTTGTAGTATTCTTCCCAAGTCCAGTTGCCTTCCTTGTAATACTCAACGGGGGACTTAACGCCTGCCTCTTCGTAAAGCTCAAGGTTGACCCAGATACCGTCGCCTGCATCAAGATCGCAGTAAGCGCCGATGCCATAGTAATGATCTCTGAATCTTACTGTGTCAAGAGCGGACTGAAGATCATCCCAAATACCGAGGGAAAAGTCAATATAATCGTCCCAGGGCTGGAGATATCCTTTATTTACGAGAGAAATGGTGAAAACGTCGTAAGTAAAGATGTCGGGGGAGTTTTCCCCCATAACAGAGGAGATGAGCTTTGTGATTCTGTCGCTTGCGCCGACGAGAGATGTCTGCCAAGTGATTCCGTAAAGGTCGCGAGCGGAGCTTTCCTTGTCAGCGTCGGGAAGTTTGATTTCATCGGCGCCGAGGAAAGTTATCGTATTGGATTTGAGCTCGTATGCAGGAAGACGCCAATCGAGATTGCCGTTTGCACCGGGATCGTTAAGGAACTTTCCACCATCTGTATAATCTACAGCAGGAGTGGGTGTTGCGTCAGAGGAAGGAGTAGGTGTGCTTTCTCCGCCCTGCGCAGGCTGATTGTTGCAAGCTGCGACAGAGAGAGCCATGATAACTGCCAACAGAATTGCAAGTGCATTGCGAATAGAACGTGTCATAGTTTTTTCATCCTTTCAATAGTGATGTATATGTATGGAGTAAGCTCCGTACGTCGATATTATACCATACCAAACATGCTTTTTCAATCGTTCAAACATGCTCAATATAAATTTTTGATGATTCAGTTTACATATCGCCTATGTATTCAAATCTTGAAACTTGGACACCGTCTTTTTCCACCGTTTCATTCCAAACGGAAAGCTTTCTTGCCCAAACCTTGCCGTCGCCGTAAAGTGCGCGGTAAATAACGAGGGGCTCAAGCGTTTCTTCGAATATGGCAATATCTAAAAGCTCATATTCATTGCCCTTGAAATGACGGTAACGGCCTTTTTTAGGGATATTAGTACTGTCCATATTCCCTCACAGTCTCGTACATTGCGCGGATATTCTCAGCGGGTGTTTTAGGCGCAATATTGTTTCCGTCGCGCATGATAAAGCGCTTTGTATGGGGCTTTACTTCGTCAATTATACGCTTTGTTTCGGCGGCAACCTGATCGGGTGTGCCGTGCAGAAGAAGGTCAATATGCGGACCGCCTGAAACTGTGACGTCGGGGCCCAGCTCTTTTACAAGCTCGCCGTGCTTTACGGGAAAGCCTGTGTCGAAATTGTAAACGTTGAGCTTATCTCTTAAAAGCTTGAAATGACGGGTAGCATCGCCGCAAAGATGAATGCTGTTTGTTGCGGAAAGGTCGTTCGACATGGCCTCAATAATGCGAACGTGGTGGGGCATGATAAGCTCCTCGTAAGCGTCGGTTGAAATAAGTGCTATGCTGTCGTCAGCAAAAGAGCAGCCCTTGCTTGTTTCAGCGTATCCAAAATATTTGTGCCACTCTTTAATTCGGTAAATAATACCTTCGGTAATGAAAGCGAGGAGCTTTTGTGCATATCCGTCGTCATCGTAAAGGGACATACAAAACTCTGCCGTGCCCATTATATCGCAAGCGGCGGTCATGGGACCGTCAGTGGAAATAGCGGAGCACCAATTTACGTTTATGGGGCGGTCAAGGTACGTATGGGTTTCAGCGTATTCGCGCATTTTTGCAACGTGATCGCGTGCCATACCCATTACGCCGCCGAAGGGGTCGGGAAGCTTGTCGGAAATAAAGGCATCGCGATTGTCCTCTGTCAGAAACGGCTTTACAGCGGGAGTGGAGCCGTCGGGATACCAAAGCTCTCCGCCGAAATAAACGCCGTCGCCTACGTTCTGCAGGTCTGCGTATATGTTCCATACGTCGGGCAAGCCCATCTGGTCGTCAGCATAAAGATTTTGACAGCGATATTCGTTAAATGCAAGCTGTACCTTTGCCATGGTGATCGCATCTTCGGTATATCTGCGAAAAGAAATATTGTCTTTATTGAGGGCAGGGTCTAAAAGATAGTATCTGGGATTGAGTCCCAGCATGACGGGCATACGAATGGGAGCTCCTGCGTAAAAGCTGTCCCAAACGGCTCGGGCTTCTTTGTTGTGTGCTGTAAAATCCATATTAACACAGCTCCTTAAAAAAGATTATCCATCAAGCGGTTTAACTTGATGGATATATTATACCGCATCAAAGATGCTTTTTCAATCGTTCAAACTTGCTAACATGCTAAAAATCCATTTTTGAAGCTTCTGCCACAAGCTCGTACTGAGCTTGTATATCACTAAGCTTCAGCACGCAGGAGGGTGAATGGATATTTCTGCACGGCGCGGATACGGTGACGACGCGAACACCGTCAAGACTGCGCTGTATCTGCGAAGCGTCAGTACCGCCTGCAATCATGGTTTTCGGCTGCCATGCAATGTTTTTATCATTTGCCAAAGCAGTAACTTTAGCGTGCAGAGCGCGGTCTGCAATGGTGCTTCTGTCCATAACTGGAACAACTGCTCCCTTACCTAAAATGCAGGCACATTTGCCGTCATCACGTCCCGCAAAATCTGCGGCAGTCGTTGTTTCAACGACTATGGCGACAGACGGCTTTACAGCGTTTGCCGCGGCACTTGCACCGTAACAGCCGATCTCCTCCATAACGGTGAAGACAAACCACGTGTCATATCTCGGCTTTTCCTTGATAAGCTCCATAAGGATAGCGCATCCTGCACGGTCGTCCAAAGCCTTGGCTTTTATATAGCCGTCACCGAAAAGGACTGTATCGCTGTCGAAAACAACGCTGTCTCCTAAAGAAACAAGGGCTTGTGCTTGCTCCTTGTCTGCGGCGCCGATGTCGATAACGAGATCCTCGATTTTAACGGGCTTTTTGTATTCAGTCTCGCTTAAAAGGTGAATAGCCTTTTTGCCGATAACGCCAAGCACACCGTTTTTACCTATTTTTACACGCTGACCTGTCAAAATGCGGTCATCTATACCGCCGACAGCGGAAAATTTGAGAAAACCGTCGTCGGTGATGTTTTTTACCATAAAGCCGACCTCGTCCATGTGAGCGGCGAGCATGAGAGGCTTATAAGTATGCTCATGCCCTTGTCTGAAAGCAAGGAGCGTACCGTTTTTTTGAACTCTTATTTCGTCGGCATACGGCTTTACAGCTTCTGCGATATATTCACGCACCTGTGATTCGTCGCCTGAAATTCCGGGAAGTGAGCAAAGAGCTTTTATTGTGTCTATAAGCATCTTTTATACCTCCTTAATATATAAGCTGATAAGCTTTGCTGCGTTTTCAAGGTCGGAAAGGTCTGCAACCTCCTGCTGAGTGTGCATATAGCGCAAAGGCAGGGAAATAAGCGCGCAGGGGAAGCATGCGCGGGCAAAGTCCGTTGAATTAGTGCCTGTATCATCAGTCATTATCTCTATCTGAGTGGGAATTTCATTTTTTTCGGCAATATCCGATAAACAGCGCGTCATTTCCTTATTCAAAATCGGAGCAACGCCTATCATCGGTCCTTTGCCGAGCTCACCGCACTCGTCTTTTTTAAGCCCGGGTGAAAAGGCGTGAGATACGTCTACGCAAATGACCTCGTCTGCAGGGATGCTGTAAGCGGCTGTGCGTGCCCCGTATCCGCCGACCTCCTCGCGTACTGTGGCGAGAAGATAGACGTTGCATGGCGGTGTTTCGCCACAAAGAGATAACGCGTGCTCTATTACGGCAACGCCTGCGCGGTCGTCGATTGCACGAGCAACTATGCGCGTATCGCAAAGATGGGCAAGGGGTGAAATAACAGTTGCCGTATCGCCGATGGAAACGAGCTTTTTTGCGCTTTCGGCATCGTAGCCTATGTCGATGACCATATCCTTGTAAACGGGAGCAGAGCTCCTGTCCTCAGGCGCAAGAAGGTGAGGCGGCTTACAGCAGACAACGCCGTAAACAGGCGTTTCGCCGTGAATAATTACCTCAGATGCAAGCAGATTTGCGCAATCAACGCCGCCAAGCCTTGCAAAATGCAAAAAGCCATATTCATCTATTTCGCGTATGATAAGCCCTATCTCGTCGATGTGCGCTTCAAGCGCGATCGTTTTATTTGTGTCAAGCCCTTTTTTAAATCCGATAACGTTTCCCATAACGTCAATGCGAACGCTGTCGCAAATCTGGGAAAAAAGCTTTGCCGCGGCTTGTGCGGCGTTGCTCTCGCGTCCGACAACTCCGTCCGGTGCGCAAAGAGCTTCTATTTTTTCGTAGATCATGGCAAACCGAGCCTTTCTTAAAGTGCGTTTACAACGGCGGTGAAATGCTCACCGCGCTGTTCAAAGTTTTTGTATTTATCAAAGCTTGCGCAAGCGGGACTGAGAACGACGATATCACCGTTACAAGCGGCGTTTTTACAAAGGGAAACAGCCTGCTCCATATTGTCGGCGCGGTAAAGCGGCATCGTACCGCCTGCGGCTTTAATTGCCGCCTCAATTTTCTCGGCAGTAGCTCCCATTAAAACTACAGCCTTTGCGCGCTCCGTAAGCGTTTTGCCCAGCGGCTCAAAGGGTATCTTTTTGTCATAACCGCCGACGATAACTATCACAGGCTTTGAAAAAGCGCTGAGCGCGGCGGCTGTGCGCGTTGGAGAGGAGTCGATGGAGCTGTTATAGTAGCGAACGCCGTCAAGCTCGCGCACAAGCTCAAGACGATGGTGAACGCCGCCGAAATTGCGGGCGACGTTACGAATGGCATCAATGCCGACCTTGCCCCATACGGCGCCGATAGCCGCCATGTAGTTTTCAATATTATGGACACCGGGAAGCTTAATATCGCTTGCATTGAGAACGGGCGTAACATCGCCGTTTTCGCTTACGCAAATAACATCGTTTTCGAGGAAAATTCCGGTGGAATACGAGTGATTTCTTCCAAAAAGATAGGTGCTTGCGGTTGCTTTTGCCGCAAAGGAAGCTGTTATCTCGTTTTCACCGTTTATAATGAGCTTGTTGCTTGATGTCTGATAGCGGAAAATATTGCATTTTGCATCAATATACTCATCCATGGACTTGTGCATATCCAGATGGTTTGGCGAAAGATTAGTCACGACGGCAATGTGCGGACTTTTTTTCATCGTATGAAGCTGAAAGCTTGAAAGCTCCACAACTACTTTGTCCTCAGGTTTTATTTGATCAACTCTGTCAAGCAAAGGAGCGCCGATATTTCCGCCTAAAAAACAAGTGTGCCCCTGTGCTTTAAGCATTTCATAAATAAGCGTGGTTGTAGTCGTTTTACCGTCACTGCCTGTAACGGCTATTATTTCCGCAGGGCAAAGCTCGAAAAATACTTCCATTTCGGAAGTTACCGTAATGCCGCGTGAAACCGCATCGACGAGCTGAGGAATGTCGTAGCGCATTCCGGGCGTTTTAAAAATAATATCGCCGCAAAGCTCATCCAGATATCCGTCGCCTGTGTGCAGGGAAACGCCGAGCGCCTTAAGCTCGCAGGCGGTATCTCCCAAAGCTTCAAGGCTTTTTTTGTCGCAAGCGGTAACGTTTGCGCCGAGTGCGCACAGCATACGGATAAGGGGTAGGTTTGATATTCCGATACCTAAAACGGTGACGTCCTTGCCTTTGATATATTCCTTAAATTCAAAGATTTTGTTCATTTAAGTAATACTCCGAAAATCATGTGATTCGGTCATCGTATCTGACCGTTGCCATATATTATATGTTTTATTGATGTGAGCGCCGTAAGCCCCATGGGTCCGCGCACATGCATCTTCTGCGTGGAAATACCGATCTCCGCACCTAATCCAAATTCACCTCCGTCGGTGAAGCGAGTTGAAGCGTTAAGGTATACGGCGGCCGCATCTACTTGAGAAAGGAAGTGTTCTGCAGTAGGATAGCTGTCTGTAACAATGCATTCACTGTGGCCTGAACTGTATTTTTTGATGTGTAGTATAGCTTCGTCGACAGAATCCACAACCTTTACGGCGAGGATATAGTCGAGAAATTCCGTTTCGTAATCGGTATCCGTTGCGGGTTTTACGTTTCCGAGTATGCGGACAGTTTCAGAACAGCCGCGTATTTCTACGTTTTTTTCACGAAGCTTTTCATAAGCCTTCGGTAAAAACTGCTCGGCAATATTTTTGTGAACAAGAAGTGTTTCAGCGGCATTACATACTGACGGGCGAGATGTTTTGGCATTGTATATTATATTAACGCCCATGTCTATCTGTGCATGCTCGTCAATGTAAACATGGCAGTTTCCAACACCTGTTTCGACGACGGGAACCGTAGCGTTTTCAACTACTGTGCGAATAAGCCCTGCGCCGCCGCGAGGAATGAGAAGATCAATGTAGCCGTTAAGACGCATAAGCTCCTTTGCGGTTTCGCGCGACGTGTCGGAAATGATCTGAACGGAAAAGCGGGAAAGCCCTGCTTTCTCCAAAGCGTTTTGCATTATTTCGGTAAGCGCAATATTCGAGTGGATAGCCTCGCTACCGCCGCGCAAGATCACGGCGTTTCCTGATTTAAGGCAAAGCACGGCAGCGTCAACTGTGACGTTTGGGCGAGCCTCAAAAATCATACCGATAACGCCTAAGGGCACTCTGACACGGGAAATTTTAAGTCCGTTAGGGCGAATAACCGTGCTGTCCACCTGTCCGACAGGATCGGGAAGTGATGCAACCTGACGAGTTGCATCTGCGATAGACGCGATACGGGTAGAAGTCAGAGTGAGTCTGTCGAGCATTGACTCGGAGATACCGCGAGCTTTGGCGGACTCTGTATCCTTTTTGTTTGCGTCCAGTATAATATCGGTGTTTTTAATGAGAGCATCGGCAATAGCTTCAAGCGCTGAATTTTTCAGCGGTGTACTC
This sequence comes from Oscillospiraceae bacterium, assembly GCA_015067075.1. Taxonomy (GTDB): domain Bacteria; phylum Bacillota; class Clostridia; order Oscillospirales; family SIG530; genus SIG530. The sequence continues at coordinate 9,244 of SVND01000008.1, read as the reverse complement.
GCTGTCATAAGCTGACCTGCGGCAAGCTTTGCGTTTTTGCCCATTTCGATCAATGTCATTGGAGTGCCTCCGTGATTTTTTGATTAATATGTGGTGTAAGATTTGCCAACACCCTTAAATCTTGTGCCAACAGGCTTGCCGTCAACTATGTCATACAGTAGAACAGGATCGTTTCCTGCGGCAATAACCATGTCAATTCCGTTTTTCATCGCTATTTCAGCGGCAGAAAGCTTTGTGATCATACCGCCTGTACCGCGGTTAGTGCCTGCCTGACCTGCAAAGCCCTTGATTTCATCGTTTATCTCTGTTACCATGGCGATACGCTTGGCTTCGGGATTTGTTTTTGGGTTTCCGTCGTAAAGACCGTCGATATCGGTAAGCAAAATGACGAGATCTGCGCCGCAAAGGGAAGCAACGACGGCGGCAAGAGTATCGTTATCGCCGAATTCTATTTCATCAGTGGCGACAGTATCGTTTTCGTTGACGATGGGGATAACGCCCATGGAAAGAAGATGGTGAAATGTATTTTTGACGTTTTCACATCGCTTTTCGTTGTCGATATCCTCGCGTGTAAGAAGCACTTGAGCCGTTATTTGACCATATTCGGAGAAAAACTTATCGTAGATGAACATAAGCTCGCTTTGACCGACAGCGGCGGCAGCCTGCTTTTTAGGTAATTCCGTGGGACGTTCGGAGATACCAAGCTTTGAAAGTCCCACACCGATAGCGCCCGATGTGACGAGAACGACGTGATCGCCTCGATTATGAATGTCTGAAAGAGTTTTTGCAAGCTCGTCAATAAGCTTTAAATTAAGCTTGCCTGTATCGTGTGTCAGAGTCGACGTGCCGACCTTGACAACGGTAAGTTTATTTGTGTGTTCCATGACCTATAGCCGATTTGCCTTTCTTGATTATCGTTTATGGTAAAGCTTTTTCGTTTGATATTTGGGTTCGCAGGTAAGTCTTATACCAAGCTTGCGGTATGTATCCTTATCTACCTCTGCCAAAATAACGGTAGAGTGCGCTTCGCAATTTCGAAGTGCTTCAAGAGCATCGAAGGCTTTTTGAGCAACGCTGTTATTCTGCGCGGCGCAAATGGAAAGAGCGATGAGCACTTCGTCGGAATGCAAGCGGGGATTGCGGTTTCCGAGCAGATCTATTTTAAGCTTTTGAATAGGCTCAATTATTTCAGGGGCGATAAGGTGAGTACCTTTTTCAATGCCGCAAAGAGCCTTTACCGCATTGAGTAAAGCGGCGGCTGAAGCTCCGAGCAAAGCTGATGTTTTACCTGTAACAACGCGTCCGTCGGGAAGTTCAATAGCTACAGCTGGCTGATTTTCCGTGGAGGCGGAGCGCTCCAAGGAAGCGCAAACGACCTTGCGGTCTTCAATGCAGGTATTAGCCTGCTTCATCAAAAGCTCGATCTTTTCCACTACCTCGTTGCTTGCGTGGCCCATAACACGATCGCAAAGGGCGGTGTAATAACGTCTTATGATCTCGTCGCAGGAAGCTTTGCGAACGGCTTCATCATCGTAAATGCAAAAGCCTGCCATATTAACGCCCATATCCGTGGGGGATTTATATGGACTTTCACCTGAGATGCGTTCGAAAATAGTGTTGAGAATGGGGAAGACCTCAACGTCGCGGTTGTAATTTACCGTAGTCTTACCGTAAGCCTCAAGGTGATAGGGGTCTATCATGTTTACATCGTCAAGGTCGGCTGTTGCCGCCTCATAAGCAAGGTTGACGGGGTGCTTTAACGGAATATTCCAGATGGGGAACGTTTCAAATTTAGCATAGCCTGATTTGATGCCGCGAAGATGCTCGTGATAAAGCTGGGAAAGGCAAGTTGCCATCTTGCCGCTTCCGGGTCCCGGTGCGGTAACGACTACAAGGGGGCGAGATGTTTCGATATATTCGTTTCTTCCGAAACCGTTTTCACCTACAATATGACGAACATTATAAGGATAGCCTTCGATGGTATAATGAAGGAAAACACGCAGGCCGAGAGATTCAAGACGTGCTTTAAAAGAGCAGGCGGCTGACTGACCGTCAAATTGAGAGATAACTACGCTTCCAACGTAAAGGTCGATGGCACGAAATGCGTCAATAAGGCGCAAAACCTCCGCGTCGTACGTTATACCGAGGTCACCTCGCATTTTATTCTTTTCAATATCGCCTGCGCTGATAACGATAACGACCTCAACGTCGGAAGCGAGATTGCGAAGCATTTTTATTTTCGTATCGGGCGCAAAGCCGGGCAAAACGCGGGATGCGTGATAATCGTCGAAAAGCTTGCCGCCGAATTCAAGGTAAAGCTTACCGCCGAAATCAGCAATTCGCTTGCTTATCTGTTCAGATTGCTTTTGAATATAAAGATGACCGTCAAACCCTGTCTGTTGCATTTTTAAACTTCTCCCCACAAAGTGTTTGTATTATAAATCTATCAAATAATTTTACCACACAGCACGCACTTTTTCAAGTAGTTTAAGCAGATTTTTGAAATATATTTTATGTGTTGTAGGTGAAAATAAAAAATATGCCTATTGACAAATGTATTTAAATATGATATAATCAATATGAAAATTATGGAAGATGATGAATAAAATGATTTTTTAATAATTAAAATCTAATAAATTATTTAAAAAAGGTACTTAACGGGAGAAGGAGCACGTGTCATATCATTGCCAGCACAACAAACATGTTTCGTTAGTTGTTGTGATGTGAATTCTTCGTATTACGTTTCGGGGAAATTTAGAATCAGTACCATACATCCAAATGTTGTTGCACGAATTGCTCACGCCGATGTAACTGCATCGTCGGATAATTTTTTTGCTACCGATTGTATTAAAGATTCGGCATCAGGATATACGCAGTTTTCTGGCGAAGTCGGTTATTGTGAACTTTCTGCAAATGTAAATGTAGAAGATGCTCCTAGCTTTAACTTGTGTGAGTATATTAGTGGTACGACAACATGGCCGTCTACAGGAAAATGTACAGGATATATAAACAATAACGAATATTAAGCTTCTTCTAGTTACGTTAATGGAGGGAAAAATTTCCATGCGGGTAACTATGGAATTTTATATTTTATAAGTTTGAATCATCCGGGAGAAAATTTTAGTAATTACCATTTTTCATTTGCTTAATGGGATTATGGTTAATTGAGGTGTGTAAAATGGTAAAGAAGTGGACAATTCTTGCAATATTGTTCTTATTATTACTTTCAGCATGCGCAAAGGAATATAAAATAAAGGAAACAGAGCATATTCCGAGTGGTAAAACGGAAGAAAACTGCGTATATAAGTCGAAAGAATTTGCAAACGGAAGTTTACTTTATAACGGTGAGAAGCTTTATATGATACTGAAGACCGATGTGGACAAAGGTGACATGTACAAAATAAACAGTGACACGCCGTTTGGAAATGATACATCAAGGCTTTCAGCGGACAGTATGCAAATGATGGCGAAAGCCGGAGAAAAGCTTTTGGAAGAAGTATATCCAACGACGTTGAACTCATATAATAACACGATTTACTGCTGTGCGCAGATGGGCGAAAATATTTGCATAGTTAGCATAGATGAAAGCGGAGAAGTGAGCATCATAAAACAGCTTCATAGTCCTGCATATTTTATGTGTATGCAGGGAGAAAATGTGATTTATGCGGTAGGCGGTGAAGGAACTGTTTACAGTGTGAAAGAAAATGGTGAGCAGACTCCTATACTTGACAGAAAAGATATGCGTATAACGAATATCATAACAAACGAAAGGCGAGTATACGTGACTTTAAGCGATGAAAGCGGCGGAAAGCTTGTTTGTTTGGAAAGCGGTCAAGAAAAATATGAAATAAACATGGATAAGTTGTCTGAAAATTCACTTTTTTTCGCAGATGAAAAGCTGTGGTATGTGAATGCGAATAAAGCTCTTATACGTACAGATGTTAATTTTTCCGAGTATGAAAAAATTCTTGATGTGTCGCAAATGAAGAAGATTTATGTGAATGAAAACGGAATTTTCGCTGTGTTTGAAAAAAGAGTAGATGTGTATACGCTTGAAGGCAAGAAAGTTTTAAGTGTGGATGGAAGTGATATTGTCGAAAAAGATATTCAAATAAATGGCGGTAAAATAATTTATTCACAGCCTATACCGAATATAGACTCGTGTTTTGTGTCAGAAGATTTTTTACTGGTACATTATGTGTCGGAATTTAGAAGCGGTCATGAGGGTATGGTGAAAATATACGAATACTGAGTGTGAAAAAAACGACAAAAAACTCTTGACAAAAAACGCGGAATATGATATAATATCTCTCAAATTAAACGTGATGACAGGGAAAAAGATATATATACTTCACTTCAGAGAGCCGATGCTTGGTGCGAGTCGGTGTGAGCTGTATGTCGAACTCCCCCTTGAACGGTCGCTTGAAGGTCGAAAGATTGCGTAGACGCGAACGGTCTCTCCCCGTTAAAAGAGAAAGCATTATTTGATGCTGTAAAGAGGGTATGGAAAATACCAATGAGAGTGGTACCGCGGAGGATAAAATAAGCCTTCGTCTCTTGTGAAAGCAAAAGACGAAGGCGTTTTTTGTTTTCGTTTTACTTTTTACCGTATCTATATCTACTTTGGAGGTAACAGAAAAATGAAACTTGCTTTTTCAACACTTGGCTGCCCTGATTTTAGCTGGACTGAGATATATTCCATGGCGAAGGACCTTGGCTTTCGCGGAATAGAGCTTCGCGGAATGGGCGAAAATATTTTTTCGGTGAGCGAGCCTTTTACGGCGGAAAATCTCCCGAAAACTGTAGAACAGCTTAAAAAGCGCCATCTTGAAATTTCCTGTCTTTCTTCGGGCAATAGCATAAAATACGCCGAGAGAAAAGAGCAGAATATTGAAGAGCTTCGCAAATATATTGAGCTTGCAAATGCTCTTGAATGCAAATATATAAGAGTATTGGGCGATGAAAAGGCTTGCAGAGACGGCGAGGTTGATGACGAAGTCGTTTTGTCGGTCATAAATGAGCTTATTTCTTATGCGGAAGAAAAAGGTGTAACGCTTCTTATTGAAACAAACGGTGTTTACGCTGATACAAAGCGCCTTGCATCGCTTCTCAACCGAGTGGCGAGCGACAATATCGGCGCACTTTGGGATATACATCATCCGTATCGCTATGAAAATGAACAGCCTGAAATAACCGTGCAAAATCTCGGTGCGTATATCAAGTATGTCCATGCAAAGGACTCTGTTATGGAAGACGGCAAGCTTTGCTATAAGATGATGGGTGAGGGTGACCTTCCTATTGATGCGGCGATGCGTTCGCTTCGTTCCATAAACTATGAAGGCTTTGTTTCTCTTGAATGGCTCAAAAAGTATATGCCCGATCTTGAAAACGCAGGTATAGTTTTCCCGAACTTTGCAAACTTCATGAGCAAATATTCGGAAAACGGCGGTGAAAGCGGCAGACTTTACGACAACGCAAGAAAGACGGGTAAATACGTTTGGCCGAAGGAGCATCTTATTGATTATACGTTCCCCCAGGTGCTTGACAGAATGGTTGAGGAATTCCCCGACCAGTATGCGTTCCGCTATACGGAGCTTGATTACACAAGAACGTATTCGGAATTCCGCGACGATGTAGATACGTTTGCGCGCTCCCTTATTGCAATGGGTGTAAAGCAGGGCGATCACGTTGCTATTTGGGCGACGAATGTGCCTGCTTGGTATATTACATTTTGGGCAACAACAAAGATCGGTGCAGTTTTGGTGACCGTAAATACAGCGTATAAGATCCACGAGGCTGAATATCTGCTTCGCCAATCCGACACACATACGCTTGTTATGGTTGACGGCTACAAGGACTCCGATTACATTGGCATAATCAAAGAAATATGCCCGGAGCTTGAAACGGCGGAAAAGGGCAGACCGCTTTACATGAAGCGCTTGCCGTTTTTGCGCAATATTATTACAGTTGACTCTCAGCAGAAGGGCTGTTGGACATGGGATGAAGCTATAGCAGCATCAGAGCGCGTGCCTGTTTCCGAGGTATATCGCCGTGCGGCGGCTGTACATAAGGATGACGTATGCAATATGCAGTATACATCCGGCACAACGGGATTTCCAAAGGGCGTTATGCTCACACATTACAACGTCGTAAATAACGGCAAGGCTATCGGCGACTGCATGGATCTTTCCACGGCAGATAGAATGATGATCCAAGTTCCCATGTTCCATTGCTTCGGCATGGTGCTTGCTATGACTGCATCCATGACTCACGGTGTAACGATGTCCCCCATAACGGCGTTTTCGCCGCGTAAAGGTCTTGCCTGCATAAATCAGGAGAAAATAACTGCATTCCATGGTGTGCCTACAATGTTTATAGCGATGCTTGGCCATCCCGATTTTGAAAAGACGGATTTTTCACATATGAGAACGGGTATTATGGCGGGAAGCCCCTGTCCCATAAAGGTTATGGAAGAGGTCATTGAGAAGATGAATATGTCAGAAATATGCATAACGTACGGACAGACAGAAGCATCTCCCGCAACTACGATGTCTAAAACGACTGATAGCCTTGAGGCTCGTGTAAATACAGTCGGTGCCGCTATTTTCGGTGTTGAGTGTAAAATAGTTGATCCTGCAACGAATGAAGAAGTGCCTGACGGTGTTGACGGCGAGTTTGTAGCACGCGGTTATAACATAATGAAGGGTTATTATAAAATGCCAGAGGCAACTGCGGCGGCAATTGATGAAGACGGTTGGCTTCATACGGGCGACCTTGCAAGACGTGACAGCAACGGATACTATAAGATTACAGGCCGTATAAAGGATATGATAATCCGCGGCGGCGAAAATATTTATCCGAAGGAAATTGAAGATTTCATCTATACCCATCCGAAGGTATCCGACGTTCAGGTAATCGGTGTGCCTGATAAGCAGTACGGTGAAGAAATAATGGCTTGCATAATCCTTAAAGAGGGTGAAACATCCTCCGAAGAAGAGATAAAGGAATATGTAATGACACATATGGCAAAGCACAAAACGCCGAAATACGTAGATTTTGTAGACAGCTTCCCGATGAATGCGGCAGGAAAGATACTGAAGTATAAGATGCGTGAGCAGGCTGTTGAGCGTCATAATCTTCAAGCGGCAAATGCCATAGAAACAGCATAATTGTATAGCAAAAGAGCTTCTTGATTTTTTTTCAAGGAGCTTTTTGTTTTATGTCAAAAAGACAAAGGCTGTCACCGAGGTGACAGCCTTTGCAGGAGAAAAAACGTACTGTTACGTTTGGAATTATTCTTCCATCATATCTTCGATATGAGCATCGATAGCAGGAGCGATTTCTGCGGCAATCGTAGCCCAAGGCTCGCCGATAAGGGGACGGAACCAAAGATCGCCTGACCACTTATTTGCGAAGCTGAACATGGAGGCAACTTCATTTACAGGAGTGAATTTATCGCTGTAAAGCTCGGTGAAAATAAACTCATCCATCCATGCGAGGTATTGATATTTCTCGATCTGATCGGCAATGGGAAGCTGCTTGTATTCAGCCCAAGCTTCTTTTTGCTCAATTCCCGTCATAATTCTATTGTAGCGATCTGCGCAAATGTATGCGGCAGATGCGTTGGGATTGGGTGCATTAGTAGGAATGTTATCAGAACGCATGGAGTCACTGACATAATATTTGTCTGCAACGGGATCCTTAGGCCAAGGAACAAGACCGACGTTGCCTGTTTTAAGAAGTTCGGGAAATTTAACGCGAAGCCAAACACCTGCGGAAAGCATTGCAACCTTGCCTTGACCGAAGGCTTCACCGCCGTCGTTACCGTCGTAATGACAGCCGTCTTCATTTCTGAGCTGTGTAACGAAATTGATAGCACGGGCGATATTGTCGGACTGAATGTTATTTGTTACTGTACCGTCTCTGTTGAGAGTGAGATAATCCATACCGGTTGTGTAAACGAACATACCGCTGTCAAAGGAGGCACCGTAGATTTCGGGGATACCGTCGCTGTCAGAGTCGATAGTCAACGCCATTGCTACATCGCGGAATGCGTTCCAATCCCACTTGCCCTGTTCATAAAGCTCCATGGGATCCTGAACTCCGTATTCCTCGAAGAGTGCCTTGTTGTAATAAACGGTGTTGTCCCAACGTGCAGGGTAATTCGATATTGTATAGATATGATCTTTGAACCAGAGAGTTTCGATGTTGCTCTTTATATCCGTCCAAATGGCAAGGTCGAAATCAATGATTTCTTCAAGAGGTGCAAAATAACCCTTGTTGATCATGGCGATGGGCATACCAAACTTACAAATGTCGGGGGACTCGTTTGCCATATACATACTGATAAAGGATGTTGCATATTCTTCAACGGTAGTTACCTTTGTTTCATAAGTAAGACCGTATACATCGTAAACGGCATCTTCCTTTGTGGGATCGTACTTGAAATTGCTATTGCTGATAATGGTGATATTTTTGCTTTTGAAATCGCCGTAGTAGGGGAGCTTGTACTGTTCGTAGGGGTAATCGTAGTTCATGTACTTGCCGCCTTCGGTGACGTCTTCACCGGGGGCGGGAGTTGCGTCGGTGGAGGGTGTGGGAGTTGCATCGTCTTCATTACCGCTGTTTGTGTTTCCGCAGGCGGCAAATGAAAGAAGAAGCATGACAAGGGCTAAAAGGATTGTGATTGTTTTTTTCATTTTTCTTACCTCACTTTTATGGTTTGAGTATATTATATCCCCTCCTGATGATTTTGTCAAGCTTTTTTTTGAATTTTTCGTTCAAATACTGAAAAAAATTATTTTTTTCAGTAAAATGCTGTGTTTTTTATTAAAAGTATGTTTTTTGCAGTGGAAGAATGATGTATGCATTGCGGAAAGGAGTATGATGGGGCGCAGGTGTAAGGAATTTTGCTCAATAAAGCCTTATCTGATGTGAGTAAATCGCCGCAAGTAATGTGGATGAGCGCCCGCGGACGAACGCAGTTCGTCCTTACTTTGCCTTCCCCTTGAGGGTGGCGAAGCGGCGTGATGCGTAAAAAACGCAAGCGTGACCGAGCCGCAGCGAGACAGGTGGCACAGCGTAGCTGTGACGGAAAGGGCGTTACTGGACAGGTGTCTCGACTGTCCGAAAACAACAGCGTGGAAAGAGCCTTCCCCTTGAGGAGAAGGTGTCAGCTTTAGCTGACGGATGAGGTGTCTACGATAGTTTTTTTGCTTTGATATTATTTTATTGCTTTATTGTG